>JBIPMI010000187.1:0-6166 GCA_044369215.1 Bacteroidia bacterium
CCTTTGGTAAATCAGGATTATTGTATTGGGATAATTTTTGAATTTTATATGCTTGTATCTGAGCAAAAAGGCCGAAACAAATAAAATTAAGGAGGAATAATATTGCAGATTTTTTAAGCATGGTAGACCTTAAAATTGATATCTGTAAGTATAGTGAATTTTTGTGGTTTTTGCGCCTAATGAATGCAATAATGAGTGCATTTTAGGATTAAAATCACCAATCCAGGCCAATTCTGCAGTTTTTAGTTTTGGGTGATTTTTCATCGATTCATGGAATTTCATAATCATTCCGGTTTCTAAACCCAAATTGTGGTATTGAGGAATCACTCCAAACACAATTCCTCTAACTCTATTTATATCGCCAAATTTGCGGAACCAAAGGAATTTAAGCTTTCCCCAAAGATCTAATTTGCCATTTAAATGTTTGAAAATTTGGTTCACATCAATCACGTTTACAAAAAATCCTGCGGGTTCTCCATTTGCGTAAACAAACCAGATTGCATCTTCTAGTAAAATTGGTTTTAGCGACCTCAATGTGCTTTCAATTCTATCTCTGGTGATAGGCACAAAATCAGCACGACTAGCCCAAGCAAGGTTATAAATATGTATGAAATCTCCTGCATATTTTTCTAATTGAGCCATTTTAAAATGCTCAAATGTATAAGCAGGATTTGTCATAACTCTTGAAGCTAATTTCGAAAAACGCTCGTAATTGAAATTATCATGAGTTATTTCAGAAGTAGTTTGTTCTGTAATTCTTTCAAAACCATAATTTTCAAAGAGAGTTTGGTAATGCGGTGGATTGTAATTTTCCTGGTAACTTGGGTTTTTAAATCCTGAAACCATTAAGCCCCAATATTTATCTTTTTCACCAAAGTTAACCGGGCCATCCATGGCTTCAATTCCGAAATTTTTTAACCATTTTTTACAAGTATCAAACAATAGATTGGCTGCATTTTGGTCATTAATACAATCAAAAAATCCCATTGCACCCTTTTTTTTCTCTCCGGGTAAGAAATATTTTTCGTTGTAAAAAGCTGCAACACGACCAATTATTTTATTTTTCTCATTGATTAAAATCCAGCGGCAGGCTTTTCCTCCTTTGAAATTTGCGTTCAAATCGGGATTAAAAACCTCTTCAATATCTTTGTCAAGGGGACAAACCCACTCAGAATCATGTTTATATAAGCTTTTTGGGAAATTTAAAAAATCCGAAATAAGCTTGTGTTTATTTACTTCTACTACTTTCATTTCACAGCGAAGAAATAAAGAGATTTTTAATTCCACAAGGAACACTTTTGCGCAATCGCAATTGTTTGTTTATTTTGCCTGACAAAATAAGGATTCGTTATGTTGAAAATTGGAGACAAATTACCTGAATTCAGGTTAAAAGGTTTTGATGATAAGTATTATACTCATTTTGATTATGCCGATAAATATGCATTGGCAATAGTATTTACTTGTAATAGTTCAGAAATATCTAAGGCTTATGCAAAACGATTATTAAATCTTTTTGAAAAATACGAAGATGATAATTTAGGAATTGTTGGTATCAACTCTAATGATGCTATTCAATCTCCTGAAGATAGTTTCGAAAACATGCAAATGGCTGCTAAACATTATGGTTTAGAGGATTTACATTTCTTGTTTTTACATGATGAAACACAAGAAGTTGCTAAAACTTTTGGAGCTCAGGTAAATCCTGAAGTGTTTTTGTTCAACAGAAAAAGAGAATTGGTGTTCAAAGGTGCCATCGACGATAGCTGGCAAAATGAAGCAATGGCTACTTCTGTTTATTTAGAAGAAGCAATTGAAGAGGCTTTAGATGGAATGGAAATTGATTTCCCTGAAATTCCAGCTGTTGGAACACCTATAATCTGGAAGAAATAAAAGTGGTCCTAAATAATTCAGTAGTCATTATAACAGGGGCCTCATCAGGAATTGGTGAGGCCTCTGCTTATGCTTTTGCTGCTAAAAAGAGTAAAGTGGTCCTTGCTGCCCGAAATTTAAATAAGCTAAAAGTAGTGCAGGATAATTGCATCAAACTGGGTGCAGAAGTGCTTTTGGTTCAATGTGATGTTTCTATTGAAAATGATTGTAAAGCACTTATTGAAAAAACAATCGAACGTTTTGGAACCATTCATGTTTTGCTAAATAATGCAGGAATTTCTATGCGTGCTTTATTGGTAAATCTGGATTTATCTGTTTTGAAACAGGTAATGGATATCAATTTTTGGGGTACCGTTTATTGTACCAAATTCGCGTTACCTTATTTGATTAATGAAAAGGGTAGTGTAATCGGAGTAAGTTCTATTGCCGGAATTAAAGGTTTACCAGGAAGAACCGGTTATTCAGCTTCAAAATTTGCCATGAATGGTTTTATGGAAGCTTTGAGAATAGAAAACATCAAAACAGGATTACATATTGGTGTTATTTCTCCTGGTTATACAGCTTCTAATATTAGAAATACTGCTTTAAATAAAGATGGAAAATCTCAGGCTGAAAGTCCTTTTGATGAAAGCAAATTAATGCCGGCTGAAACTGTAGCAGATTATATTGTTGAAATGGTCGAAAAACGAAGACCTGAGGTGGTCTTGACCACCCAAGGTAAATTAACTTTCTGGCTCAATAAATTCTTCCCTCGTTGGGTTGATTCATTGGTCTTTAAAACCGTTTCAAAAGAAAAAGATAGTCCGTTTTAAAATTAAAAAATGATACAAGATAAGATAAAACAAAGTTTAGCAGATTCTTTAAATGCAATATATCAAATAGATACTGATGCCTCTAAAATCGTAATTGAAAAAACAAGTGGTGATTTTGAAGGTGATTTCACATTCGTGGTTTTCCCATACTTAAAAATCTCAAGAAAAAATCCAGAGCAAACCGCTACCGAAATTGGAAATCACCTTTGTGAAAATTCTGATTTTATCAGCAAATTTCAAGTAATAAAAGGTTTTTTAAACTTACACATCAACGATTCATATTGGTTAAATTTTATTTCAACCGAAGCAACTAATGCTTCATTTGGAACTAAAACTCCAGATTCAAAAGAAAAGGTCCTGGTTGAATATTCTTCACCTAATACCAACAAACCTTTGCATTTGGGTCATATTAGAAATAATCTTTTAGGATATTCTGTGATTCAAATTCTAAAGGCAAATGGATATGAAGTAAAATCATGTAATTTGATTAATGATAGAGGCATTCATATATGTAAGTCGATGTACGCTTGGATGCAACAAGGTAATGGCGAAACTCCTGAATCATCAGGCTTAAAAGGCGACCATTTGGTTGGTAAATATTATGTTGCTTTTGAAAAGCAAAACAAAATCGAAAAACAGGCTTTAATCGACTCAGGAATGAGTGAAGATGATGCGGCTAAAAATACCGAATCTATGCTTCAGGCTCAGGAATTATTGCGTAAATGGGAGGCCAATGATGCTGAAACAGTTCAGATTTGGAAAACCATGAACGGCTGGGTTTACGATGGTTTTGGTGTTACTTATAAAAATCTGGGTGTTAATTTCGATCAATATTATTACGAATCGAATACCTATTTATTAGGAAAAGAAATTGTACAGGAAGGTTTACATAAGGGTGTTTTCTTCAAAAAAGAAAATGGTTCTGTTTGGGTTGATTTAACCAATGATGGTTTAGACCAAAAGCTTCTGCTTCGTGGTGATGGAACTTCAGTTTATATTACCCAGGATATTGGTACTGCTGAATTAAAATTTGCTGATTTTCCTTATAAACGCTCAGTTTATGTGGTTGGTAACGAACAGGATTATCATTTTAAAGTACTTCAGTTAATCCTTCAAAAACTTCAAAAAAGTTATGCTGAGGGTATTTACCATTTGAGTTATGGAATGGTTGAACTTCCCGAAGGAAAAATGAAAAGTAGGGAAGGTACTGTTGTGGATGCAGATGATTTAATCAAAGAAATGATTGATACTGCTGAAGAAACTACACATGCTTTAGGGAAAACAGAAGGTTTAGATGAGCAACAAAAATCCGACTTGTTTCAAATGGTTGGATTAGGTGCTTTAAAATACTATTTATTAAAAGTAGATCCTAAGAAAAAAATGATGTTCAATCCTGCTGAATCAATCGATTTTCAAGGAAATACAGGTCCATTTATACAGTACACGCATGCACGTATTCGTTCTGTAATCAGAAATGCACAAACAACAAATTTCGAATTTAAATCAGGTTTGGTTTTACTTAGTTCATTCGAAAAGAACTTGTTAAAACTTTTGTATTCTTATCCATTAGTTATTGAAGATGCAGGACAAGAGATGAGTCCGGGTGTAATTTGTAACTATGTTTACGATATAGCAAAAGCATATAATCAGTTTTACCATGAACATTCAATTTTAAAAGAAGAAAATGCTGAACAAAGGAATTTTAGATTGAGTTTATGTTTATTCACTGGTAATATTTTAAAACATGCTTGTTCACTATTGGGTATTGGTGTTCCTGAGAAAATGTAATTTGGTAATAAATTTGCTTGATTAAATAGAAATACAAACATCATGAAAAAGAGCTACATTATTTTGGTGTTGGTTTCATTGCTTTGGGCTTGTAATCCTGCTAAGCAATACATCAAAAAAGGAAATGAATTTTTCCTCCTTGGTAACTACGACGATGCTGCCACTTATTTTTACAATGCCCTTTTAGCCGATCCTCAAAATCTCGAAGCTAAACAGGCCTTGAAGAAATCAGCGAATAATGTATTAACGGCTAAATTTAGTCAGTTTGGAAAATATGTTGTTGAAAACCGTGATGCAGATGCGGTTCGTCAATACCGTTCGAACCAAAAGTATTTTGAAAAAACAAAATCGGTTGGTGTTGAATTAGATTGGCCAACAATGTATGATGAAGTATATCTTGAAATCAAAAATGAGCATATAGCTAAATTGTATTCAGAAGGACTTCAATTAATGAAGGACAACAAATACGATAAAGCAGAAGCGAATTTTACTGAAATAGCAGAAATTGACCCGGGTTATAAAGATGCAACGGTTTTAAGAATGAATAGTATTTTGGAGCCGATGTATCAAAATGGTATGAAAATGCTTCAATTAGAAAGCTACAAAGAAGCATATAAGAATTTTGATAAAGTGTATTTGCAAGACAAATCCTACAAAGATGTAAAAGCTTTGAGGGAAGCTGCTCTCGGTAAAGCTACTGTTGGTGTTGGAGTTTTGCCGGTACAAAATCAAACTCGCAGCAGAAATTTCGATACTAAACTATATCAGGATATCATTTCTCAAATGGTAAAGGGTAAAAGTCCATTTTTAAAAGTGGTTGAAAGAAGTTCATTAGAAAGAATGTTGAGTGAACAACAATTAGGAATGAGCGGAATGGTAGATCCTGAAACTGCTGCTCAAGCCGGTAAAATAATTGGATTAAAATATGTTTTAATGTCGGCCTGGAGCGAATGGGATATTGAGCAAGTTAAACCAACAATTGATTCAATAGAAGCTTATGAAGCATATGTTGATAGAATTCCGGAAACACTACCCGGACAAATGCGCTCGATTACACGTTTTAAAAAGGTAAAATATGCCCGCCACTACCAAAAAAACAGGGTTTATGCGCGTGTATTTTACCAATTGGTTTCTACACAAACTTCACAAATTGTAGCAAGTGAAGTAATAGCTGAGGAAAAAAGCGATGAATATGAAAGATTTGTTTTCAAAGGAAATGTAAGTAATTTATATCCTGAATTACCTAGGGGAAATAATCTACCTTCTGCTCCAAGAGAATGGAGAGAGAAATTTGGAAAAACTTCCGGAACTATAGTTTCCCAGGAGGAACTTGCAAACAAATTAAGTCAAACAATTGCTATCAAAATGGCTGATGAAGTTAGGCTTTATGTTGAAAGATAAGACATTTTGTCTTTTATTTGAAATATTTTCTTATTAAATTACTCAAAAGTAGACAAAACGTCTACTTTTTTCGTTTGGAATAGGCTTTGATGAATTGAAGTCATACTAACAAATTAAAAAATAATAGGAGAAACAAATTATGACATTTATTAAAATCAATCCAGCTCGTGAATTATTTAGAGACCAAGTAATTCCTTCACATTTAAGTAATTTATTTGAATCGGTTGTGAACGATGGATTAGGTAAATTCGAACGTAATGTATTTTTCACCCCAA
>JBIPMI010000189.1:0-6152 GCA_044369215.1 Bacteroidia bacterium
ATGTTAAAAAACGCATACAAGTTCCTGCATTTTTAACATAAATCAGCTCATTTTCTGATGAAATTGAATCTAACATGATTAGAGTATCATCAGCATTTGATAAGTTTTCAATTTTAACTTTGAAGTTATTATTGAAATTCATCAACAAAGCTTGAATGATTAAAGCTCTGTTACTAATACTTTTTGAAGCAGGTAAATTTATGATGGAATCAAATTCCTTTTCTGATGCATTTACTTGCCAAGTACTCATTGTTTAGGATAGGTAATATTGAATTGAATCTATAATAGTTTGGTCGGTACAAGTGATATCAATTTTAGATTTTCCAATTTTTTTCAGAAGGCTAAAATTGATTTGTCCATTTTGATTCTTTTTATCGTTTCGCATGTATTGCAAGAGCAATTCCATGTTAATTTGATTTTTATAAACAGGAAAACGATTAATAAAGAATGACTTAATGTTTTCAAGTTCGTTCCGCGAAATCCATCCTTTATTCATACTTAACCAGGCTTCACAAATTATTCCAATGACAACTGCTTCACCATGTTTAAGTGGTTTTTTATCATGTATTAAACTGAATGTTTCAAAAGCATGCCCGATGGTATGACCAAAATTGAGTGATTTTCTGATATCTTTTTCCAGAGGATCCTTTTTAACAATGGCAACCTTAATTTTAATCGATTGATAAATTAAAGGATTTAAAAGTTCAAGGTTGTTTTCATCGGTACTTTGAAGTTTATCCCATAATTTTTTATCATCAATTAAACCATGTTTACAAAGTTCAACAAAACCATTCTTTAATTCAGCTTTTTCAAGAGTTTTAAGGAAATCCGGATAAATAAAAATGGAAGTTGGGTGTTTAAATAATCCAACCACATTTTTATGTGAATCCATATCTAAGCCTTGTTTTCCTCCTACCGAAGCATCAACCATAGCCAAAAGAGTTGTTGGAATATTGATAAAATCTATTCCTCTTTTGTAAGTAGCAGCAACAAAACCACCTAAATCAGAAAGCACACCACCGCCTAAATTGATTAAAACAGCGCGTCTGTCTGCGAAATTTTCTTGTAGACTTTCCCAAACTTTTGATGCAGTTTGAATATTTTTACTAGCTTCTCCTGATTTAATTTCAATAGTAATTGTATCAACCAAATAAGAACTTAAAATTGGCCAACAATACTTTTTTGTGTTTTCGTCGATTAAAACAAAGACTTTAGAATACGACATTTCTATCAGTGTTTCAGAAAGTTGCTCCAAAACATCGTTTCCAAAATAAATCTTATATTCTTTTGTGAAAATTTCTTTCATTTAACTGCTAATAGAAATATACTTTTGCGCTGCCAAATTACGGCTTTTTATAATTTAATCATGTTTGTTTATTAAAGAATTTACAATATGGAAACTTTAGATTTTAATAATACAGAGGTTGCTTTTAAAGCGAAATCGGATGGAGAACTAAGAAATTCTCACTTTCTTTTTAAAGCAATTGGATACAATTGGTTGGTTCAGGTTGGTCCGGCAATGGTTAATGCCTGCTTTGCAATACACCTTCCAATTAAAGGGTTAATTAAAGCAACTGTATTCAAGCAATTTTGCGGTGGTGAAAGCATAAACGACTGTGAATTAGCAATGAACAACATGCATAAATATGGAGTTGGAACTATTCTAGACTATTCAGTTGAAGGTGAAGAGGACGAAAAAGTTTTTGAAGAAACTGCTGAAGAAATCATAAGAACCATTAAAAAAGCTGCCGGAGATAAGAGAATTCCTTTCAGTGTTTTTAAGGTTACAGGAGTCGTGAGATTTGGTTTATTGGAAAGCTTAAATGATGGAAAAATGTCATCTGATGCTGAATTATCAGAACTAAATAAAGCAAAATCAAGAATAGAAAAAATCTGTAAAACTGCATTTGATTTAAATGTTCGTTTATTTATTGATGCTGAAGAAAGCTGGATTCAGAATACAATTGATGGACTGGTTGAGGAAATGATGTTGAAATACAACAAAGAAAAAGCCATGATTTTCAATACACTTCAATTCTACAGACATGATAGATTAGCTTATTTAAAAGAAGCATTTAAAAGAGCTGAATCCGGAAATTACCATTATGGAATTAAACTTGTTAGAGGTGCTTATATGGAAAAAGAAGGAGAAAGAGCAAAACAAATGGGCTATAAAAATCCGATTCAACCTGACAAAGCCTCAACTGATAAAGATTATGATTTAGCTTTAGATTTTTGTTTAGAAAACATCAATAAAATGGCGATTTGCGCTGGTTCCCATAATGAACAAAGCAGTGAGCACTTAGTTAATTTGATTAAAAAACACGGTTTGGAAAAAAACGACTATAGAATTTACTTTTCTCAATTATTCGGAATGAGTGACCATTTAAGTTACAATCTGGCACATGCAGGTTATAATGTTGCTAAGTATTTACCTTATGGCCCGGTAAAATCAGTTTTACCTTATTTGTTCAGAAGAGCTCAGGAAAATACAAGCGTGCAAGGTCAGGCAGGAAGAGAATTGAGTTTAATTCAAAAAGAAATCAGAAGAAGAAGAAAGGTTTCTTAATGAAATACGGTATATCTGAAATAATAAAAGCGGCTCAAACCCTAATTCCATTAACTGAAAATCATTCCATTTTCTGCTTCTATGGTGAGATGGGAGCCGGAAAAACTACACTTATCAAAGAACTTTGTAAATCTCTAAATGTATTGGACGAAGTAAGTAGTCCAAGTTTTGGATTAGTTAATGAATATAAAATTTCAGAGAAGGAAAGTATATATCATTTCGACTTTTACAGGATAAAAAACATTGAAGAAGTTTATGATATTGGTTATGAGGTTTATTTTGACTCAGGAAATATTTGTTTAATTGAATGGCCTGAAAAAATAGAAACAATATTATCAAAGGAAAACTTCCTAAAAATTGAAATAGAAATTTTGAATGATATCCGGAATTTGAGTGTGGAAGAAATAATAAACTACTAAAAGTTGCTGTGTAGAGTTCTTTAAAATCTGTATATTTGAGTTCTAACCTACTAAAAGAATCTAACATTCCATGCAAGAAACCCCTGCTTTTGGCTTTAGTGAATTGGCAAAACAAGCCTCTCTTCAACCCAAAGAAGCTTTGCTTGAAGTATTTCAGCCTCATAAAACACTTTATATAGGTGTACCTAAAGAAACTACATTACAAGAACATAGGGTTCCATTAACACCTTCATCTGTTCAGGTATTGGTAAATAATGGAAATGAAGTTTGGATTGAAAGCGGAACCGGTGCCGGCGCAGGATTTTCAGACAAAGATTTTAGTGAGGCCGGAGCCAAAATTTGTTTTTCAAAAGAGGAAATTTTTAAAGCACATGTAATAGTTAAAGTTGAGCCGCCAACTGAGGAGGAAATTCAACTTTTAAGTCCAGATAAACTTTTGATTTCAGCACTTCAACATGGTTCTAAATCAGAAAAATTCATCCGTAGTTTGATGAATAAAAAAATAAATGCTTTTGCTTTTGAATACCTGAAAGATATTGATGGCTCCTACCCTGTTGTTAGAACAATGAGTGAAATTGCCGGATATTCTGCAATATCCGTTGCATCAGAATTATTGAGTGTAAACAGAGGTGGCAAAGGTGAAATGTTGGGAGGAGTTACAGGAATTCCACCTACAGAAATCCTAATTATTGGAGCCGGCACTGTAGGTAGATTTGCTGCCAAAGCAGCATTGGGATATGGCGCTATGATTAAAGTTTTTGATCATTCGCTTACTAATTTAAGAAGTTTACAAAACGAAATTCAACAGCAGGTTTATACCTCACTGGTACATCCAAAAATACTTCATAAAGCTTTAATGTCGGCTGATGTTGTAATTGGATGCATAAGAAATGAAGAAGGAAGAAGTCCGGTTCTGATTACAGAAGAACAAATTTCCCATATGAAAGAAGGTTCAGTGATTATTGATATCAGTATTGATCAGGGAGGAATCTTTGAAACTTCTGAAATTACAAGTCACTCAAAACCAACCTTTACAAAACATGGTGTGATACACTATTGTGTACCTAATATTACATCAAGAGTAAGCAGAACAGCAAGTTATGCATTGAGCAATATTTTAAGTCCCTTGTTAATGAAACTTAGCGAATCCGGTTCATTAACAGATTATCTTTATAATAACGCCGAATTAAGGAGTGGGATTTATATTTACAAAGGTAATTTAACCAACAAACATTTAGGTAAACGACTGAGTATCTACCACAAGGACATAGATTTATTGCTGGGAGCACATATTTAGAACAATCACTGCTTTCCAAATTAATTTTAAGCTCTTAAGTTATCTGACTAAATAACAGCCAAATAAATCATCCACACCCATGTGGATAGATGGTGGATTAGTTGGCATCTTGTTTTCCGTAATTTGTTATTCAGAAATTGTTCCACGCAAGTACACCAAGCATTTGACAGAAAGTATTTTTCCAAGAAAAGAAGTTTCACGGAAATAAAAAGATGTTGAAAAACTTGTGTTTAAGGGCAAATAGGGATTAAAAAATGAAATTTACTTATTACGGACATTCGTGTTTTTTACTGGAAACAGGCGGCAAGAAATTGTTGTTCGATCCATTTATCAGGCAAAATGAATTGGCTAAGGAAATTTCTATTGATGCTATTGAGGCTGATTATATTTTAGTTTCGCATGGCCACATGGACCATATTGATGATCTAATTTACCTAGCTAACAGAACCAATGCACTAGTAATTAGTGGATGGGAAATCATGTTGTGGCTTGAAAAAAAAGGAGTAAAAAATCTTCATTCAATGAATATTGGAGGCAGAGCAAATTTTGATTTCGGTAATGTCAAAGTAACTTTTGCAGCCCATTCTTCCAGCCTACCTGATGGCACTTATGGAGGAACCTCCATTGGCTTTTTGATTTTTTCGGAAGGAAAGACTATTTACTATAGTGGAGATACTGGATTAACTCAGGAAATGAAGTTAATTGGTGAATTTAATCCTGCAGATTGGGCAATTCTGCCAATTGGTGGAAATTTCACAATGGATGCTGATGATGCAGTAATTGCTGCCAACTTCATTCAATGTGATAAAATTATTGGAATTCATTACGACACTTTTGATCCTATTAAAATAGATCATATTGCCGCTAAAAAAGTATTTTCAGACAAAAACAAAGAATTATTTCTTTTAAACATTTCAGAAACCATTCAATTGTAATTTATTCAAATGAGCAAAACCATATCAATCGTAAATCAAAAAGGTGGCGTAGGAAAAACCACAACTGCTATCAATTTAGCTGCAAGTTTAGCTGTACTTGAATACAGAACACTATTAGTTGATGCAGATCCTCAAGCAAATTCAACATCAGGAATTGGCTTAGATCCAAAAGACATCAGAACAGGTTTATACGAAGTTTTGGTAAATGAAGTCCCTGCAAAAGATGCCATTTTGAGCACCGAATATCAATATATGGATATTCTACCTTCAAATATTGACCTGGTAGGAGCTGAAATCGAATTGATTAGTGTTCCTAACAGGGAGAAATTGATGAAATATGCTTTTTCTAAAATAAAAGATGAATACGATTTTGTAATTATCGACTGTTCACCTTCCTTGGGATTAATCACTACCAATTCATTGGCAGCAAGTGATTCTGTAATTATTCCTGTACAATGCGAATATTTCGCATTGGAAGGTTTAGGAAAATTGCTCAATACTGTTAAAATTATTCAATCAGGAATGAACCCTGAATTGCAAATTGAAGGTTTATTATTAACAATGTATGATATGCGTCTTCGTTTAAGTAATCAGGTGGTTGATGAAGTAAAAATGCATTTCCAACAATTGGTTTTTGATACAATCATACAGAGAAATACTAAATTATCTGAAGCACCCAGTTTTGGAAAAGCGGTAATTTCTCACGATGCTGAAAGCAAAGGAGCCATTAATTATTTAAATCTGGCAAAAGAATTGCTGCACAAAAACGGATTAACTAAAAGCGGAGCAGCTGATTTCAATATACAAACAACAAATAACTAATTTTTCTATAGTAATTATATGAGCAAACAACAAAGAAACGCACTGGGAAGAGGATTAAGCGCATTGCTCGAAAATGCCAGTACCGATATCACAGGATCAGAAGCAAAACC
>JBIPMI010000190.1:0-6124 GCA_044369215.1 Bacteroidia bacterium
TTTGCGTTTAATATCAGAATCAATGGTGATGAACATATTTTTGATTTAAACTATAAGGGACAAGTTATAATTAATATCAATTTAGGAATACCCGGTTTGCATAATATCGAAAATTCGGTTGCTGCCTCAGCAGTTGCATTGGAATTAGGTGTAAGTGAAGATGAATTAAAATCAGCATTGAGCAGTTTTAAAGGCGTTAAACGCAGGTTTGAATACATCATCAAACAAAAAAATCAAGTGTTTATTGATGATTACGCACATCATCCTGAAGAACTTAGAGCAATTTTAGGTTCAGTTAAAAGAATGTATCCTGATAAGAAATTAGTTGCTGCTTTTCAACCGCATTTATTTACGAGAACAAGAGATTTTGCAGATGGATTTGCAGAGACGCTCTCAATGGCAGATGAATTATACTTATTGGATATTTATCCTGCAAGAGAATTACCCATTGAAGGAGTAAACTCACAAATGATTATAGATAAAATGAGTTCAACCAATAAACACTTAATTTCAAAACAAGATTTAGTGAAAACTATTGTTGAGCAAAAGCCTGAATTGTTTTTGATTTTAGGAGCAGGTGATATTGATACTTTAGTTGAACCAATAAAAGCAGGATTGTTAGCAGGTGGATAAACCTAAACCAACTATCAAAATTGCATTCAAAAGAATTGTATTGCTTTTGTTTTGGCTCAGTGTGCTGGGCGGAACTTTGCTTGCATTGGCTTTTGGGTTTAGGATGGAGGATGAGCTTTCTTGTAAAGAAGTTTTTGTGGGAATTTATCCGAATGATGTACATTTTTATAACCGCCAAAGAGTTTTAGAAACGGTTAAAAAGGGTATCGATAATGAGGATAAATTAATTGGAATGTCGTTTGATGAAATTAATACCTCAAGGTTGGAAAAATCATTAAACAAACAAAATTGGACAGAGAAGGCCCATGTTTACTCAGATATGAAGGGAAATCTTAATATCAAAGTTTTTCAAAGGGTACCAATTTTCAGGGTTTTAAGGTTTGATGGTACTCAGTTTTATGTAGATAAATATGGTGTTAAATTCCCTGTCAGTGAGCATTATACGGCAAGAGTCATCATGTCAAATGGAAATATCTTCGAAAGATTGGAAAAAGGGGATACACTGTACTCTTTTGTAGGAAATGAACTGTTCAAAGTAGCCTCTTTTGTTGATAACGATGCTTTCCTAAAAGCTTTCATTGAACAGATATTTGTAAGAGCCGATAATGAACTTGTGCTGGTCCCGAAAATTGGAAAGCAAATCATCATTTTTGGAAACTCCGAAAACCTGGAGGAGAAGTTTAATAAATTAAAAGTGTTCTATAAAGAAGGCCTTAACTTAATTGGCTGGAGTAAGTATAGTAGCATTGATGTTCGTTTTAAATCTCAGGTAATTTGTAAAAAATAAAAAGGCATACTATGTCAAACGAGTTGAAAATTGTTGTAGGATTAGATATTGGTACCACAAAGGTTTGCGCCATTGTTGGTACTAGAAATGAGCATGGTAAGCTCGAGGTTTTGGCAATGGGAAAAGCCGAGAGTTTAGGTGTGATTCGTGGTGAAGTTAGAAACATTGAAAAGACAGTAAAAGCAATTACTGAAGCTATGGAGAAGGCAAAATCTTCTCTGGTAAAAAGTAATGCCAATATAAAAGTTGAAGTAAATAGTGTTCATGTTGGTATTGCCGGTCAGCATATTAGAAGTTTACAGCATAAAAATAGTATCAGCAGAGCAAATACCGATTCTGAAATTAGTCGTGAAGATGTTGAACGCTTAATAAAGGATACTTATAACCTGGCTTTGCCTCCGGGTGATGATATCATTCACGTTCTTCCACAGGAATATACCGTTGATGATATTGGCGATGTAATTGATCCAATTGGAATGTCAGGCATTCGACTTTCTTCTAATTTTCACATCATCACTGGTAATATTGATGCCATTAAGAATATCTATAAAAGTGTAGAAAGAGCAGGCTTTAATGTGGCCGATTTAATTCTTGAACCTCTTTCATCTGCAGAAGCTGTTTTGGCTCCAGAAGAGATGGAAGCCGGAGTTTGTTTGGTTGATATTGGTGGCGGTACAACGGATATTGCAATTTTTAAAAAGGGGATTATTCGTCATACTGCCGTTATTCCTTTTGGTGGTAAGGTAATTACTAAAGATATTGAAGAGGGTTGTAATGTTTTAAACAACCAGGCTGAGGCTTTAAAACTAAGATTTGGTTCTGCTTTGGCTGATGAAAACAAAGAAAATGAGATTGTAAGTATTCCAAGTTTTCATGGACGACCTCCAAAAGAAGTGGCTGTTAAAAACCTGGCTCATGTAATTCAGGCCAGGGTTGAGGAAATTTTTGAAGCTGTACTTTATGAAATTAAAAGTTCGGGCTTAGAGAAAAAATTAAACGCAGGTATTGTAATTACAGGTGGTGGTTCTCAATTAAGACATTTAGATAAATTAGCTGAATTCGTTACAGGTATTGATACCAGAATTGGCTTTGCAAATGAGCATTTGGGTAAATCGGAAATTGAAGATATTAAAAGTCCGGTTTTTGCAACAGGTGTAGGTTTAATGATTAAGGGTTTTAAGTCGATGGACGATTCTGACCTTAGCAAAATTGGTAAAGCTATTGAAAAGAAAGAAGAAAATGCCCCGGAACAAAGTGGTGGTTTTCTTAAAAAATTAATTGAAAAAGGTTCGAAGTGGTTATATGAGGATGGTGATTTAAAAGATTTTTAAAGCCTAATTGTTAGTAGAATAATAGCAGAATATGGAAAGTACATTTAAGTTTAACATGCCAAGAGAGAAATCATCTATCATTAAGGTGTTAGGTGTAGGCGGCGGCGGCGGAAATGCCGTGAACTATATGTTTTCTCAAGGTATTAAAGGAGTAGATTTTATCATTTGTAATACAGATCTACAGGTATTGGAAGCGAGTCCTATTCCAAATAAAATTCAATTAGGCGCAAGTCTAACGAATGGTTTGGGTGCCGGCGCAAATCCTGAGATTGGAAAACAATCTGCAATGGAGGCAATTGAGGATATTATTGAAACTTTAGGTGTCAATACCAAAATGCTTTTTATTACTGCCGGAATGGGTGGTGGTACAGGAACAGGTGCTGCTCCAATTATTGCTAAAACTGCTCGTGAATTAGATATTTTAACGGTTGGTATTGTTACTACACCATTTTCTTTTGAAGGTAAAAGAAGAAAAGAATATGCTATTGAAGGGATTGAAGCTTTAAAGCGTTCAGTAGATTGTTTACTGGTTATCAGTAATGATAAAATCAAGGAAATGTATGGAAATTTGCCAATGAGTCAGGCATTTTCTCATGCTAATGAAATTTTAAACACCGCTGCAAAGGGTATTGCTGAAGTAATTACATATCCGGGTGAAATTAACGTGGATTTTGAAGACGTTAAAACTGTTATGAAAGCAAGTGGTGTTGCCTTAATGGGTTCTGCTGTGGCAAGTGGTGAATCTAGAGCTATCGATGCTGTTATGTCGGCTTTAACTTCTCCTTTATTAAATGATAATAGAATTACAGGTGCTAAAAACATCTTGTTAAACTTGAGTTCGGCTCCAGGTAAACATGAATTACTGATGAGTGAATTCGAAGAGATTTCGAACTATATTCAGGAAGAAAGTGGTTTCTCTGCTGAAATGATTATTGGTACTTCTTATGATGATAATTTAGGCGATGCAGTTGCAGTTACTATTATTGCAACAGGTTTCGAAAGTGGACCTAAAGAAAATAAAATTATTATTGGTCAGGTTGAAACAAAAACTGTAACTCCTCCACCGGCTCCTGTTGAACCAAGTCCGGTTCCGGTGATTAATCAGGTTGTAGAGCAACCAAAGGCGAAGGAGGAAACGCCAATTCGCCATTTTTTAGAGTCTGATTCGGTTCCTGTGCCGGTTGAAAACAAACAAAGTAATGAGATTGATTTAAGTATGCGCATTGAAGCAGAAGAAGAATCAGAGGTGTTTGAAGTGGAGCCGAATCTAAATATGTCAGCTAAAAAAGAGGAGCCTGTTATTAGGCAAAATCCCTCCTTACTCGATTTTCACACCAATCCTTTATTTGAAGACCCTGAGAAAAAAATTGAAAGACAAATTCTCAGAATAAAAGAATTAAAGGACTTAAACGTAACATTAAATACGAGTCAGGGTGTTCGCGATTTAGAAAAAGAACCTGCATATAAACGTAAGCAGAAAAAGCTTGAAGATGTTCCGCATTCATCTGCAACACAAGTATCTAAACTAAGCTTGTTTGATGATGGTTCAGGAAGACCGGAAATTAAAAGTAACAACACATTCCTGCATGATAATGTAGATTAAAAAAAGGGGCTCATTGAACCCCTTTTTTATTATAGATTTGTGGTACTATGAAAATTTCAAAAGCCTACCAAAAAGATGTTTTTTGTTTAGAAGGAGATTGGAGCAAAAATCTCATCAAACAAAACAGTATAATGGCTGCTTTGGCTTTCTTAAAACAAAACAGGGATATCGATTTTATACACAGACATTGTGGTACAAGAGAGAATCTAGAATATTACCTCAAACAATGGCAGCTTAAGCGATACTCTCAATATTCAATTTTATACCTGGCTTTTCATGGAAAACCAAACGAAATCCTAATCAATAAACAAGCGATTAATCTGGATGAATTAGCTGATATGATGGGAACTGAATGTTATGATAGAATCATTCATTTTGGCTCTTGTCAAACCCTTAATACAGATACACGTCATGTAAAGCGCTTTCTTCGTAAAACCAATGCCTTGGCAGTATGCGGGTTCGAAAAGGAATTACAGTTCGTCGAAAGCTCCGTATTCGATATCCTTTTGATAGATATGTTTCAGGAATTTAAAGATGTAAGAAAAGTGGCTAGTAATTTAAGGTCGGATTATGGCTCACTTGTAAGAAAACTAGAGTTTAAACTAGTTCATCTGTAAGGTTTTGATTGTCTGTATTTCTTTAATAGCCCAGGTATCAAAAGGTTCTTTAGCCCAGATAGTGTGGATTCCTGCTTCCTGAGCTCCTTTAATATTGATTTTGCTGTCATCAATAAAAACAGTTTCAAATCCTTTTAGTCCTGCATCTTTCATTAACATGTGAAACGAATCCGGATTTGGTTTCCTTAACCCCATTTCATAGGAAAGGTAAATTTTATCAAACATACCACTGAATACTCCGCTTCCTAAATGCTCATCGGTATATTTAAAAATTTCCTCCATGTGGATGGTGTTGGTATTGCTAAATAAAAAGATTTTGTAGTTACTCTTTAATGATTTGATTAAATCTACCCTATGTTTAGGTAAATCCAATAACATGGCATTCCAGGCGTGTAGTATTTGTGAAGTTTCTACACTTCCTTTTAAGGCTGATTTTAAAAAATGAATAAAATATTCTGCATCTACTTTTCCGGTTTCAAAATCCTTAAAAACAGAAGATTGGGCATTTAAATCATCTAAATCAGCTCCCAGTTTTTTAAAAGCCCTAAAAGTTCTTTCCTGGTCCAGATTTAAAATGACACCGCCTAAGTCGAAAATTATATTTTTAATCATTTAATAGTAAATTACAATACAGTTTGTAACAATAAACTTTGTTTATTGTTTATGGCCCCTTAATTGTATTACTTAGATTTTCTTCTAGAAATATATTCTTTGTTTTCTTTTAAAGCTTTAATATGTTCTGCTTGCGATTCTGTCAGACGTTTTAAATACTCTATTTCTTGTTCCAGTTGTTTAATTCTGTCTGTTGAATCTTTATTTACGTAAGTATGCAGTGGGTCGTAGGCTGGGTCAGTAAGTTCATCTATATCTAAACCTAAAACTTCACAAATTTTTTGTAAGGTATAAAACCCAGCTTTTCCTGTTTGTTCAATGCTGGATACTAAAGCTCGGGTTTTATTTATTTTCTCAGCAAGTTCTGCCTGAGTGAGTTTTTGCTTAATTCTTTCTACCTTAATTTTTAATCCTAAATGCATGTGGGAAGATGCATCTAATGATATTTTCGTAGCGATGATTCTATTAGCATTATGATGATTTTATTATTAATTTGATAGTTGGTTAATTTGCTAATTCATCAACCATATCTAAATAAGTA
>JBIPMI010000191.1:0-6104 GCA_044369215.1 Bacteroidia bacterium
TTAAACACTCAATAATTCTTTAAATTGTCATAAATGATAAAAAACATATTTAAAATAATTAATCATGATTATGTTTGTAATGTTGAAAAAAACAATCAGCATATCACTCGTTTTAATCATGATGATTCCTTTGCTATCAAAGGGAGGTTTCTTCATTTGGTTTAAAATGAATCAAGATGAAATTGCCAAAACATTGTGTATCAACAAAAATACTGAAAAGTCAGAATCTTGCCAAGGTTGTTGTTACCTAGATAAAACGCTAGATAAATTAGATGAATCATCTACAGATTCAGAGCAAAAAGAAAATAAAGTTAAAGTTACTCAAGATGAAATTATTGCAATTAGTAATGAAAAGATTCAACTAATTGATTTAAAATCCCAAAAGGCAATATTTGCTAAATATTCATATCTTACAGCTTCATCTGTTAAGTCAATTTTAGATCCTCCCCCACGGTTTTAGTCTTTATAATTAAAAATAAATAACCTTTGGTTGTTTATTAATTCTCATTTATACATTTTGTAGTTTCAGCTTAATTGAAATTTGCAATTTTCGTGTATGAATGACATTCCGTGTTTTTCTTTTGAAAGAAATCATGGCATTTCTTGAATAGAACTGGTGCAACTTCTATTCAACATTATTGAATTAAATTTTACGAAGACAAAATCTAAAATCATGAAAAACAGATTATTATTGATAATATTAAGTATCTCATTGGGCTTTGCTGCCTGCAAAAAAGAAGAATCAACAAACAATACAACTACACCTACCGATACTTTCCAAATTCCTTCTGGATACATTAAAGTTGGTGAAGCTTATGCGCTTGGTGCTAAAGCAAAAGTGGTAGTTTATTCAGAGGCTGCATTAAAAACTGGTTACAACAAATTACATACAATTGTTTATGATTCAGCTTCTGGAACTATATTAAAATCTGGTCATTTAGAAATTATGCCTATGATGGATATGGGTTCTATGAAACATTCATCTCCAGTAGAAAATCAAGAATCTGAAACTCCTATAAATAATTTTTACGAATCAGCAGTAATTTTCACCATGCCAAGTTCTTCAATGGGTTCTTGGAAACTTCATATTCATTTTCACAACCATACTTCTGATTTAGAAGGTGAAGCTGAATTAGATGTTACAATTGCAAATCAAACACCAGCTAGAGTTCTCACTTCTGTTATAGCTGCCGATAATAATTCAAAAGTGGTTATTAGTTTAATACCACCAAGTAAATGGAAAGCTGGTTTAAATGATTTTGAAATCACTATCCATAAAATGGCAACTATGGAAGAATTTCCTGCTGTTGAAAATTATACAGTTGAAATTGAGCCAGAAATGCCAAGCATGGGACATGGTTCTCCAAACAATGTAAATCCAGTTCATACAACAAATGGACATTATTTGGGTAAAGTGAATTTTACTATGTCGGGCTTATGGAATGTAAAATTGAAACTATTTAAAAATGGCACTTTAGTTTCTGAAGGATTATTGTTTGAAATTACATTATAATAAATGAAGTTGATATTAAGAAACTTCAAAAAACAAGCAGTTAAGTTAAATTTTCTGCTTGTTTTTTGTATAGCAATTTCCCTCTCTCAACCTGTATTTGCTCAATCTTCTTCTGATTCAATTTATCAACACTTCAATTTAAACGAAGTAAAAATTGAAGAAAAAAAAGATGCTAATAGTTTTAATTTTTATAAAGGAAATGCACTCGCAAGTACTGAAGAAATTTTAAGCAGAATGCCTGGTGTGAATCTAACTAAACGTGGCGCTTTTGGTCAGGAGCCTGGCTTACGAGCTTATTCTGGCACACAGGTTAATCTTACTATTAATGGCATGAAAATGTATGGAGCTTGTACCGATAAAATGGATCCTGTATCTATTTATGTTGAACCCAATAATCTTAAAGAATTTAGCGTAAACCAAGGTGTTCTCGGCTCTTCAATGGGGAATTCTATTGGAGGCTCTATTGATATGAAATTAGCTGAACCTGATTTCAATAACTCCAAACCAATCAATGTAAAATGGTCGAATACCTACCAATCAAACAATAATTCTATTAATGAATCATTGGTTTTATCTGGAAATTTTAAAAAATTCTCCTACCGAGTAAGTGGTGTTTACAGAAAAGCTGATAACTATAAAACAGGTTCTTCACAAGTAATTCCATTTAGTTATTTTACCAAATACAATACATCAATTAACCTAGCTTATCAATTAAATCATAAACATTTAATAAAATTAGACTATTTGGGTGATTGGGGTCGCGATATAGGATTTCCAGCTTTAACAATGGATGTTGGTATAGCCAATGCTGGTATTTATTCGATTTCACATCATTTTTATTGTGATGATTATAAATATTTAAAAAGCTCTTTATCTCGTGTTTATTTTAACAAAATTTACCACGAAATGGATGATACTAAAAGACCAGATGTGCCCATTCACATGGATATGCCTGGTTGGAGTGAAACTATTGGTGCTTTTAATGAATCTAAATTTGAATTAGGTAAATATGAACTTGAAACTAGATTAGATGCGCATAAAGTTTTTTTAAGGGCTGATATGATTATGTATCCTAAAAATGAACCCGAAATGTATATGCAAACATTACCATCACATGAAATAAGAAATGTTGGTTTATTTGCGAAACTTAAAAGGTCTTTGGGATTAAAAAATCATCTAACTTTATATGGAAGATTAGACCATTATCAATCATTTGTATTTCAAGGATTTGGTGCCGATCAACTATTGGCCATGAATATGAACATAAGCAAAGGAATTGAAAATCAGCTTAAAAGTTTTGGATTAACTTGGAATCACACATTTTCAAAAAAATGGAATTCAGAACTACAACTATCCTCAGGCGAACGATTAGCTTCATCAAATGAACGATTTGGTTTTTATCTATATAATCGTTTCGATGGATTTGATTATATTGGAAATGTTCAACTAAAAAATGAAAAGTCGAAACAAGCAGAAATAGCTTTTAATTACATTGGAAATAAAATAAGTTGGAATAATAGGGTATTTTATCACCACAATCCTGATGCTATTTATGCCATAGTTTTGCCAGGCTATTCCGTCATGACAATTGGAGCTAAAGGCGTAAAGTCGTTTATAAACCTCGATTATGCTAATTTTATGGGCATAGAAACTGCATTTAAGTATCACATTATTGATGGTTTAAAATACATGGGCACAATTAGGTATACCTATTCCGAAAATTCTTTAGGAAAAGCTATGCCTCTCACACCGCCATTAAAGCTTCAACAATGTTTACAATGGATTTATAATTCTAATAATATTCAATTGGAATCTGATTTAGCAAGTGCACAAAACAGAGTAAATTCCGATTTTTTAGAAAAAGAAACCCCTGCTTATTCATTAATAAATCTCAGGTTTTCTAGAAATTTCAATGTAAAAAAGGTGAATTTGCAAATGATGGTGGCTGTTGAAAATTTATTCAATGAAGATTATTATGAACACCTTGATATCATGAAAATTGCTAGACCTGGGAGAAATTGGATTTTAGGGCTTAATTTAAGCTATTGATTTACACCTTTCATCTGAACTTTTCAACCTTTATGTAAAGCATTCAGTTTTCATTGAATTAAATGAATATTATTGCATAATCAATGAAACAAGTTTTTATCATAATTAATCAGATTTTAGAAAGCGGTGCTTTTGCTTTAGAGGCTTTAAAAGCTAATAGAGTCAGGACTTTCCTTTCAACTTTAGGAATCACGATTGGTATTTTTTGTATCATTATGGTTTTAAGTATTGTTGATTCTTTAGAAAAAAACTTACAAGAAAGCGTTGAATCATTAGGGAAAGATGTTGCATTTGTAGAAAAATGGCCTTGGGAATTTGGTCCTGATTATAAATGGTGGAAATACATGAATCGCCCCAATCCGAATTTATCAGAATTAAAAAAAATAAGTGAACAAACAACCTTAAGTGCAGCGGCTGCTCTAACAATTGACTTGCCAACTTTTACCGTAAAATCAGGAAACAGGTCGGCAGAAAATGTAAAAGGTGTTGCAGCTAGTTATAATTATTCTGTCATAAGAGCATTAGATTTTTCTTATGGCAGATTTTTCACTGAATCTGAGTCAAATAATGGTGACCCGGTAGCAATTATAGGTTGGGCTATGTACGAAAATCTTTTTCCCGGAGGAATTTATCCAATTGATAAACTTGTAAAAATTAATGGAAAGCAATTCAGAGTTTGTGGAGTTGTAAAAAAAGAAGGTGAAAGTCTCATAAACAATAGCATGGACAATGTTTTTGTGATTCCGGTTAAAGCTTCAAATTCTTATATCAGAGTTAATAGCAACATGACAAATAGCAGAATTCATGTGAAAGCTAAACCTGGTATTCCGGTTGATATGCTTGAAGATGAATTAAAGGGTGTGATGAGAAGCATTCGTAAACTGAGACCCATGGAAGATGCGGATTTTGCTGTTAATAAAACGACCATGTTATCTGAACCACTTAAACAATTGTTTTCAGTTGTGAGTATCGCCGGATGGGTTATTGGTGGATTTGCAATGTTGGTAGGAGGATTTGGAATTGCGAATATTATGTTCGTTAGTGTGAAAGAAAGAACCCAACAAATTGGTATTCAAAAATCATTAGGCGCAAAAAACTACTTCATATTAATCGAGTTTTTAGTTGAATCTGTTTTATTATGTATTGTAGGAGGAACCATTGGATTGCTCTTGGTATATCTTTTAGCTTTAGGAGTTAAAGAGTTTTTTGAATTGAATTTATTCCTTAGTTATTCTAATATAATTTTAGGCCTGATGGTATCGGTTGCTATAGGAATAATCTCAGGTTTTATTCCTGCCTGGTCTGCCGCAAAACTAGATCCGGTTGAAGCAATTAGAGCAAAATAATTATGTTTGTCAGCGGTTTTACTATTATAAGAAATGCTTCTAAATACGATTATCCGGTTTTAGAATCCATTCAATCTATACTTCCTATTTGTGATGAAGTAATTGTGCTTGTTGGTAAATCAGAAGACAACACACTTGAATTAATCCAATCTATTCAATCCGATAAGATTAAAATCCATCATTCAGTTTGGGATGATTCTCTTCGCGAAGGTGGTAAAGTTTTAGCTGTAGAAACAGACAAAGCTATGGACTTAATCGATCCAAAAGCAGATTGGTGTTTTTATATTCAGGCTGATGAAGTTTTCCCGGAAAAAGACCATTTGAACTTAAAATTGGCAATGGAAAAACACCAAAATAATCCAAATGTTGAAGGATTATTATTTGAGTATGTTCATTTCTTTGGAAGTTACAATTTTATAGCAAGTTCAAGAGATTTTTATAGAAACGAAATTCGTGTTATTCGAAAAAATAAAAATATTCGCTCTTACAAAGATGCCCAAGGTTTTAGGATTCTAGGAAAAAAACTAAAAGTAAAAAAATCGGGTGCTTCAATTTACCATTATGGCTGGGTAAGGCATCCTGAGATGATGTCGAATAAAATAAAAAACTTTCACCAATTGTGGCATAGCGACCAATGGATTCAGTCGCAACAACAACTAAATGAGGCATTTGATTACAATGGCATAGACGCAGTAGATGAATTTAATGAAACTCATCCACACTTGATGTTAAAAAGAATCAGTGAAAAAAATTGGGATTTTCAACCTGCTTTGAATAAAAAAAATATACCTTTCAGAAAAAAAGCACTTTACTTTATCGAAAAACTTACCGGTTTTAGATTTGGTGAGTATAAAAATTATCAAATTCTGAATGAATAGTTTCCTTACCTGGAGCACCAAATTATTTTATATTTCTTGCTTGCTAATTGTAGCAGGTATGATGCTAATTGATGTAGCTAGAGTCCTTGCCAGTATAGGCATGATTTTAATGGCTGTTAGCGGTATTGTTTACACTTCTACCAACTGGAAATCATGTAAGCACAAATACGGCTTAGAGTATTTTGCACTAACTGGTATTTTTATCATGCTACTTCCATCCTTTTTTTATTCAGAAAACAAAGAGTATTTATTTGAACGCTGGCAAATCGCGCTACCATTTTTAATTTTGCCATTAATTTGGATGAAAGGCCCTTTTCT
>JBIPMI010000012.1:0-19076 GCA_044369215.1 Bacteroidia bacterium
TTTGAAAGATAAAGAAATAGTATTTGAAGTAGTAGTAACAACTTTAGTTTTACCAACTAATGATACTGAACCAGAATTAACCATGTAGTTAGAATCTAATGTCCAAACATAAGAAGAAGCAGTTGAACCATTAGTTAATGAAGCTGTGAAAGTAACTGGAGCACCAGTTGTATCAACAACACCACTGCTAATAACTTTGTAAATTAAAGGAATAGATCTTTTTACTGATACACTGAATGCTAAACCTGTACCTGCATTGTTGTAAGGAGTAGCTTTGATAGAACCTGAAGTGAATGAAGGATTGAAAACTACACCAATTGAAGTTGCTGTAGTGAATACAAATTTAGTTGAATCAGAAACTGGAATACTGTTGTTTCCTACTCGGCTAATTGTAGCATTTTTAGGAACATCAAATCTGTAACCAACTGCATTTACTGTTGTAGCAACAACTGAATAATCGTATTCTGCAGAAACACCAGAAGTAGGAGTGATATCACAAGTATTTGTCCATAATGGATAAGCAGTAACAACTGCGCTATTACTAAGATTAAATCCAATAGCAGGAGCTAAACTAACTAAGAATTCTGTAGCATTAACAACTTTAGTTACAACTGTACCAGCTTTGAAAGCACCATCACCAGAAGTAACAGCAACTGTCATACCTTCAGCTAAACCTGTAGTAGAAGCAACAGTTACTAAAGTACCTACATTAGTAGCACCAGCAGCTGAAACATAATTAGCAGTTGTATTTTGAGCAACTTTAAATCCAGCTAAAACCGCGTTTGCAACAATAGCAGTAGTTGGTCCAACAGAAACAGTGAATTGAGTAGCACTAACAATTGAAGCAACTCTAGCACTTGTAGAGATTGCACCAGCACCAGTACCAGCGATTAATTTAATAATCATTCCAACTTCTAAACCTGAAGTGCTAGCAACATTGATAGTTGTTGCATTTACAGCTACAGTTGAAGAAATTGTTGAAGACCAAGAACCTCTATCGATTCCATTGCTAGAATTAGAACGTAAAGCTGTAATTCTGAAAGCAACTGGTTTAGTTAAAGTAACTCTAACTGAGTCTAAATTTGATCTTGTAGCAGAAGCTGAATTATTAGCAAAACATCTGATCATGTTTTTTCCAGTAGCTGGTTTGTAAGCAGTTGGGAAATTAACCACCAAAGTAGTAGTTCCTTGTCCAGAAACAATAACAACACCAGTAGGAACAGTCCAAGTATAAGAATCAGCATTTGTTAATGCAGTTGCAGAAATTGAAACATTATCAGTAGATAATTTAGTAGCGATTTCTAATGTGTCAGCAACAATATTAAAAGTACCTAAGTTAATTCTAGTTCTAGGCTCAATGAAAGCATCTGTAAAATCAGCACCTGATTCTAAAACTGAACCAGTAGCAGGACGATAATCCATGCTAAAGTTAGAAGCAGCTATATTATCAACGAATAAGCCATTTGAAGCAGCTTGGTAAGAGTTACCAGAGTTAGTGAACCAAGTTGTTAAAGCTGGAACAGCAACACCATTAACAGTAGTACCGAAAGAAGAATTTGCTTCTAAACCACTATTAGTAGAACCATTTTTCATGCTAGCAAATACGTTATTTTTAACAGCTAAGCTATTCGCATTTGAAGCACCCATAGCAGCATTGTAAGCACAACGGCTACCATCAATAAAGATTGATTGTTGGAAATCTGTGAAAACTGAATTGAAAACTCTTAAGTTAGAGTTTCTGCGAATACGCATAGCTCTTCTGAATTTGAAAGAAGAACCAGTAGCAGTTACTAAATCATTTCTGTATGGACCGATAACTGTAATGTTTGAGAAAACTGCATTTGTTCTTGGAGTAATAGTTGAGTCAGTACCAACAGCTTCGTTATCTGATTCAAAACCTTCTGAAGTTGAACCTGAAGATTGGTCAGAAATTGCTCTATCACGTATAGCTAAACCAAATTGTACTGTTCCTGAGAATCCATTGTCTGTATCAAAATCGTCATCTACACAACGGTAAGCAACTAAATGAGAGCAATTTACAGATCCACCGAACCATTCGAAAGCATCATCATTGATGAATGAAACTTGAACGTGGTCAACTTTAGTTTTTCTTCCTACAGCACCTAAAGTTAATCCATTGATTTCTTTATCTACTGTGAAAATGTAACCACCAAATTCAATTCTGCAATATGAAAATACACCTGAATTATCTTCATCATTTGAACCTCCAAATGAATTGTCAGGAGCAGCAGCTAAACCTTCAATGTTTGCAGAACCACCAGTACCATTGTATAATGCATTTCCTAAGATAGCAACACCACCCCAATCACCTACGTTTCTTGTTCCGGCAGCTTTAGAAGATGTGAATACGATAGGAGAATTAACAGTACCTTGAGCCATGATTCTAGAACCTTTAGAAATTATCAAACAAGAGTTTGATACGTTTGCATTTCCTAAAATTACTGTACCTGGTTGAATTGTTAATGTTGCTCCAGATTTAACATAAATAGGTCCGTTTAATTGGTAAACTTTGGTTGATAACCAAGTAGTGTTTTTAGTAATAGCAGCTGAAACCTGAGTTACAGGTAATCCAGAACCATAAACAGTGTTTTGTGGGTCGAAGTTGGTCCATGTGTTAGTCCACATACTAACTCCCGGTTGGAAAGCTCCTCTGTAAGATACAGATTCAAGCGTTCTCGTTTGTGCAAATCCTGCAAGAGCGCTTACACAAAGTAATAATAGAGTTGAAATTTTTTTCATTTTTGATTTTTTAAAAGGTTCTCAAAATTGCTTTCCTTTTATTAATCAAAAAAAAAAAACGTATTAAATTATAGTAATGAAATAGTTATTGGCTTGAGATTTTTTTTACTATAACTTATAACTGATATTAAAACTAACTTCTTGTCCAAAATTTCTGGAAATAATTTTTAAATCCGGATTTTCATTAAATCTTTTGTTGTTATCTATATCATTATAAAAAACTAATTTTTGAGCAAATACGTCTTTAACATTCAACCTAATTTCGATTTTGTTCTTCATTAATAATTTCGATACCTGAAAATCTAAAACAGTTCTTCCTTTTTCCCATAAATCGGGCTCATTCACACTACCCACGATGTAAATTCTATCTCCTACAGAGTTTAATGATGCTGTTGCTGAAAAACCCGATTTGAAGTTCTGAAATTGGATACCAGAGTTGATTACATAAGGTGATTGACCTTGTAACTGACGGTCTTTGTCAATAGTCTTATCAGATTCATTGATAACCACATTAGATTTTATATAAGCAAAATTGCTAAATACTGTGAAATCATTTAAGATTGATGTTTCCTTTTTGCTTAATGCTCCTAATATGAATCTAAATTCTAATTCAGCACCATAACAGACAGCGCTATTTGCATTGATGTATGTTACTTCTCTTATGTAATTTGGATTGGCTTTTTGCTCCACAGGATTGAGGAATTTTTTGTAAAACAAACTGGTAGATAGAATTTGATTTCTTCCAGGAAACAATTCATATCTTAAATCGTAATTATATACTTTACATCTAACTAAGCTATCATTACCAGAATAGGTATATCTATTACCAAAATCATAAAATACAAATGGAGCTAATTCCCTAAATTCAGGCCTATTTACAGTGTTTGAATAAGATAATCTTAAATTCTGATTTTCTGAAATTGAATAAACATAATTTAAAGAAGGTAAAAAATCAGATGTTGTTGTATTTAAATTTACCGGGGTTCTGTCATCTCTGGTTGAATTTAATTTTTGAACGAAAGTTTCTAACCTGACTCCCCAAACTAATCTTGATCTCTGTTTGTACCTGCTGTCAATCATAATATATCTTGAAAATATGCTTGATGAAGCATCATAGGCATCATATGGATTTACAATTTGTTCAAGTAAAAAACCACCTTTACCATTCGGGAGAATTCCAATGTTTTTTTCATTGAAGATTTGATCATCAGGCAAGTTTACCAAAGAATCTTCGAATTCAATTCCTCCTCCGCCAGTTTGATTGTATTTGGCTAAGTTTAATTTTCGTGCTAAAAAATCTCTTTTACGAACCTGGTATCCATAGCCTATTTTAACTGTATTTCTAAATTGCTTAGTTAAATCTACATTTTCAGTCATGTCTGCTTGAAAACTATTAATATTTTCAGTGGTATTCGAATAAAAATAGGTTCCAGCAGTTCCAACCCCAAAATCGGCACCTAAAGCAATATTTGCAGAATAAGTTTCACCATTATTAGCAAATCTCGACATTCTTCTTAGGCCTGGTATACTTCTTTTTACATTTCCTGTTGAAGCGTTCCAAGTAATTTTAGTTTTGGTTTTTTCGATATAATGCTCACCAATTAATTGATTTGTATAGATATTATTTGATGTGAACCAAAATGCTTTTGCTTGTGTTCCTAGTGGTTGTATTGTATTCAAAAAGAAAAAGCCTTCACGAGCAATAAACCTATCTTCTGAGTTGATACTATATAAATTTTTGAAAGAGATGGAATTTTTATTGTTGATTTTATAACTAATATTAAACAATGCTCCACCTAAAGTTCTATCACTATTGGTTTGGTCACTTAGGTTTGTTTCTAAAATATTTCCATTTGCCTGGTCATAAGCATATAAAAATGTTTCGTACCAAGAATAAGATTTGTTGTAAGAAAGTGAAAACAATACCCCAAATACATCTTTTTCATTTTTCTTAAAGTTTCTTCCCATGGTATATTGAAAAGAATAATTAGGAGAATATGTTGATTTAATAGTTGCCCAATCATTTGGCATTAATCTCGCTGCGCTTGCTTTTTCTTCTCTTGTTTCGGGCCAACTATTTCTTGGAGGTAATGAAGCTGGTACATTTCTAGTTCCATCATCAAATCCTAGAAAATCAAATTTTCCTCCATTATATCCCAATTTTTGTTTGAATGTAGTAATTGAATTTATACCGGTACCAAAACTAATAGATTGGAAATTTTCATCTGGAATACTTTTGGTATTTACTAAAATTAATCCTCCGGCAAATTCACCACTTTGATCAGGCGTAGCGGTTTTTGTGATAATCAAATTATCTAACATGTTTGATGGAAAAATGTCAAACGCAAAAGCTTTCCTATCACTTTCAGAACTAGGTAAAGGAGCACTGTTTATATAGGCACCATTATAGCGTTCATTTAATCCTCTAATAATAGCAAATTTATTATCTTGTATACTTGCACCACTGACTCTTTTTAAAACATCACTCGTACTTTTATCAGGACTTCTTTTAATTGATTCAGCTGAAATACCATCACTTACAGAGGCAGCATTCTTTTGTTGAATTAACAATGAATTTAAATTTTCCTTTTTGGCTTTTGCTGTAATAGTAACTTCCTGGATTACGTTCGACTTTTCTTCAATGACAAAGTTTTGTTCTGTATTAGCATTTTTTGAAATGATTACCTGGCTTACTTTCGTATTGTAACCAACATATCGGCAAGAAGCATTGTATTTACCTGGAGCAATATTAATAATAGAGTACTCACCATTGAAATCTGTTTGGGCTCCTTTTTGAGTTCCTTCCAACATGATAACTGCCCCAATAATTTCTTCACCAGTAGTAGAAACAACTTTACCTGTTAATTTACCATTTTGAGAATAAACCAATAATGAAAAAAAGTTAAACATTATAAATATGCTTAACTTTTTAAATATTCCTGAAAATTTAATTTGAATATTAGTAAGCGTTCTTATCACCATTAATCGTTAATTTTATTGTTTTTATTGCGATATTAAGATCAAACCATGGGCTCCAATTTTGAATATAATAGATATCGTATTTCACTCTTTTTTCCATCATGTTTTTATCAAGATTTCCTCTAAAGCCATTTACTTGAGCATATCCGCTTATACCGGGTTTTATGTATTGTCTCCTCATGTATGAATCAATAATACTGCTATAGTCTTTGGTGTGTTTTAACATATGTGGACGTGGACCAACTATACTCATTTCTCCTCTTAATACATTAAAAAATTGTGGTAATTCATCGAGGTTAGTTTTTCTGAGAATTTTCCCAATTTTGGTAAATCGATGGTCATTTTTAGTTGCCTGATTTAAGTTAGATTCCCTATTTGGAACCATCGTCCTAAATTTTAAACAAACAAATGGTTTATTATTTTTTCCATTTCTCATTTGTTTAAAAAGTACTGGTCCTTTTGAATCTATTTTAATTAACAAAGAAATAATTGGCCATAACCAACTTAATATGGTAACAATAACTATGGAACTAAGCAGAATGTCAAAAAATCTTTTTATAATTCTATTCTCTAAATTGTCTAATGGTGATTTAGAAAAACTTATAATTGGCAATCCAAATTCAAAATTATAGTTGTAATAAATTTGGTGTTTAGATTCTTTACCTGGAATAAATTTTAATTTGATAAAATTATTTTCAGCATACTTACATAATTCCAAATATTCTGCTTCAGATTCCGGTATGTATGTTGTATAAACATCTTCTAAATTCAATCTTCTTCCAACTTTTATTACTTGATATAATTTGGATTTAATATCGCTTGAATTAAAAGTATGATTGATTTCAACTAGCTCACATCCTGATTCTTCAGACTCTAAATGGCCTTTGAATTTTTCGAAAATAGGACCATTTCCTAAAATAGCAACTTGCTTTTTTAATTTGAAATTTTTGTCTAGGAGGTTAATTATATATTGAGAAATAAACCTACTGGCAGGTATAAATAAAAATCCGGATAAATAATAATAGGTTATATAAAAAATGCTTGGATTTTCGTTATTTAAAAAAATGTAAATTATTGCCAGGTTTAAAACAAAATGCAAGAAATAAGTGCCAATCGACCTCTTTAAGCTAAAGTTGAAATTGAAACTTTTTGAATAGGTTTTGAGAATGATTGATAAAACAGCCCAGGATAAGTTGTAAATCCCGAAAATATATATTTCGTTTATGGATTGTGGCGGAAATAAGCTGCGAGCTCTGTAGTAGATTAATACTATGATTAGATTTAAACCAATTAAATCAAATGCCAGCATAAATAATCTTAGTAAGAATAAATATGCAGAGTTTTTGTGGTATTTGAATTTCATTTAATTTGAATTACCATCAAAATAAATTATTTGAGATTTCCTTATAGTTTAGCCTAAATGAAGAAATGTTTATGAATATGTTAAGCTAGAATACTTTTAAGACCTAATTTATAATATATACAAATCCAAGGTTTAGATTTAACTGATTATCTCTTCCCTTTTTTTGAGCAGTAATAAAGTTTAATTTATAAGTACTATTAAAGTTAAATCCAAAACTAGGGAGTACCCAATAATTAAATCCAAAGCCGATTTGTGTTGTAATATCTGTATTTACTCCTCTTTTTAACAATCCAAAACCTCCTACAACATAAGGGTCAAAATTGCCGGTGTCCTTTAAAAACGGAAGTAAATTTGCTTTCCCTAATAAATCTAAGCTAATAATATCAATAGGTTTTTTTAATGTTAATCCCTTGTATCTTTGGTTTGCCTGATATAAATTAGAAGAAAACATTGATTGAATACCAAACTTTTCATTCAATCTATATTCAAAAGAAAAATTAAATGGACTTAAATTCCAATAAACCTTTTCATTATTTAAATAGGATTGAAACTGATTTCCATCTTCAACAAGCAGATTCATAGCATATCCAAAATGCATGGTTCCTTTTTTGTTTGGTGATTGACCTAAAACAATAGCTGGGCAAATTAGAATGATTGAAAGTAGTAATCTATTAAATGACATTTTGGATTTTTATACTTTACAAAGAAATTTAGTTTGATGACTTGACCGGTTAATTTTAAGTTAACTTATCAAAAACTTATTGGAAAAGTAATCTTGGAGAATTTTGTCTTTTTCAAAATGTAATTCTGCTAGATTTCTATTGTTTTGATTATAGGGCAAATCAACTTGAGGTATTATTAATTGAATAGCCTCAATCATTTTTTCAGAATTATTTGGTTCGATTATACTCCCTTTCATTTTCTGATGAAGCATAGAATATAGTTCTGAATTTTTGGTTGATTGAACAATTAAAAAGCCATCAATCGATAATATGGGTAGTATTTTACTTGGTAAAACTAAATCTGTAGCTTCTTCTTTTTGCAGTACTAAGTGTATATCTGCAATATTTAAAAATTCATTTAATTGGTTTTTGGGACTCAGTTTTTTAAATACAATATTTGTTAACTGTTCTTTATCTGCATCTAATTTTAGTTTCTCCCAATAAGGGCCGGTGCTGGATATAATGAAGATAATATCTTTATTGGTTTGAAAATGTTTAGCTACTTCAATCATAATATCAATTCCTTGCTTTTCTCCTAAACTACCGGAGTACATAATTATGATAGAGTTTTGCGGTAAATTATGGCTCGTTTTTACATCTTCTTTTTTATTTTTTTCTAAAGGATAAAAGTCCATTGTATTCACCCAGTTTCTGAAAATAGTAATTTCATTTTTAGTTTTATGCTTAAGTTTTTCTGCCATTTTCTCTGAAATGGTACTAATTGAACTTACGTTATTCAGAATTACTTTATCTAACTTTTTTACTATTGAATTTATAAAATGATTTTTTATAATTCCCAATTGAATTGCCGCATCAAATTGTAAATCCTGAAGATGAAGATAAATTGGTATTCTTTTTAGTTTGCTAAAAATGATTCCATTTATTACACTTATTTGAGAAGGACTTACTGTCCAAATAAAGTTTGGCTTTGTTTTAAACAGTAAATAGAATAACATAAGTGCTGAGCTTAGAAAAAAACTTATCTCTGTAATTATTCTGGATAAGCCGCTTGTTTTCCCATAGATTAAAATAGGACATCTATAAATTGTTAAATAACCAGTTGAATCTTTTTCTTTTGAAAACAGTAGGGAGTTTTTTTTGTGACTTGAAAATATATTCCATTCAGGATAGTGCGGATATGCAGTAATGACGGTGCATTTAATTTGATTTTCAACTAACCATTGGCACATTTCAGTCGTATAATTGCTAATACCTGTTAATTCAGGTTTGAAATTTATTCCAAGTATGTAAACTGATTTATTTTTCACGGTTTAGTTTTTTTACTATTTGACCGACTTTTTTAAAATACCTGAATTTGATGATTGAATATATTATTCCATTTTTACCATCAAGAAATCCTAATAGAAAAATATAAGTGCCAATAAAATATACGGGAGGAAGGATTCCATTCTTTAGTAAAAAGTATTTGATTTTTTGGTTTTTAGTTAGGCTTTTTTTAAACTGATTTTCTCTTAAATCAAAAAAACGTTTTCCTTCCCAAAGGGCATATTCTATATGTTTTCTCCAAAGCCTTTTGTAGTTTGATTCAATTTTATGGTCAATTTGAGCTTGTATGAAGCCAATTTTTCCATGTATTATCGGATGCTCATGAATCTCCATGTCTAAATTGCTCCAGTTGTTTTCCCCTATATTTTCATATAAATATTTATGACGTTTAAATAAGGCTAATTTCTTTAATGGATATCCACCTTTTAATTTATAATTATTGATATAATTGGCATAGTTTAACCAAAAGCCCTCTACCTCTTTATTTTTGATTTTTAAACTAATTTCTTTTTTAACATCAGGTGTAAGTCTTTCATCTGCATCTAAGAATAAAACCCATTCTGTACTTTTAGCATGATTAATTAAAAACCAATTACGCTTTTTGGGATATTGCCCATTCCAATCAAATTGAATGATCCGGGTATTAAATTGTTTTGCTATAGCAATTGATTCATCAGTGCTATTAGAATCAAGAATGATAATGTCCTTTGCAAAATCATTCCCAATTGATTTTAAACAATCATATAGTTTTGATTCCTCATTTTTAATGGGAATAACTATACATAAATCATTATTCATTTTTTTTCAAAACTATACATGGATTTCCTGAGCAGATTGAATTTTCAGGTATTGATTTCACAACCACTGACCTCGCTCCAATTACAGAATTACCGCCAATTTCAACACCTGGGTGAATAAAAGATTGAGAGGCAATCCAAACATTGCTTCCAATATTTACAGGTTTGGTTATCAATTTAAATCCCGGATTTTTATAATCATGTGTTCCGGTACATACATAAGTGCCTTGAGAAATTACAGACTTTGATCCAATTGTTATGAATCCTTGTGAATACAACTCAACATCATTTGCTATACCACATTCATCACCAATATTTAAATTCCAGGGAGCCCAAATTTTAACTTTAGGATAGATATGTGTGCCTTTACCTATTGTAGCGCCAAATAATCTTAGTAAGAAGGCCCTGTAACGATGAAATGGTTTTGGGCTGTATCTAAAAAACAAAGTATATGTAAAATTCCATAATACACGTAAAATTCGGTTTTCCAAGCTAAATGATGGTCCGGTTCTGGTATTTAAATTGAATTTTTCTGCTTTATTCAAATCCATAATTGAGGTGCTATTTTCCTGAAAATGTTTCTTATTTTTCCGTTTAGTAAATATTTAAATCCTTGATAATTCTTGTTCCAATGTGCACCATAACCATGAAGAATTGGTTCTATATTATAGCGCATTTTAATTTTGAATTTTTTGTTAGTATAGAATTCATATAGATATTTAAAGTAGAGGGTTTCAAAATGACTGATTTTTTCTTCAATCATTTTGCTTTTTAATCCAATTAAATTCTCTGAATAGAAACTTGTTTTTACTATAAAAAAATTACTGAGACAATAGTTTGTTTGTTTTTTTATGATAGAACTTTTTCGTGAATCAATTAGAATATCAAAATCTTCATTCTGTTTTAAAAACACAGAAATATTTGAAATAAATAACCTGCCAGAACATTTTATTATTTTTTCGTTTTGATTTAAATGCTTAGATAATTTAAAACATTCATCAATAATTTCTAATTCTGAATATCCATAATGAATCCCTTCTGGAACTTTAGATTCTTTAACTTTTATGAGTTCAATAATTCTGTTAAAATGGTTGTATTTTTTTGCTAAATTTTCTACCAATTCTAAATTATATCCAGAATTATCCGCATAAATGATATGTGTAATATTTGAATCATTTAATAAAAGCCATTTTTTAAAAGTTGTTAAATAGTCATTTAATCTTTGATCAACATTGTTTCTGATGATTCTATCAGAAAATTGAGAAGGTTTAATACTTGACGTTAATAAAAGAGTATAGCTCATGAATTAATTTAATAACTTGATTAAGTTTTGACAATAGTTCTCTATACTAAAATTTCTTTTAAATGCATGGATGGCATTTAGATTCATTTCATTCATTTGACGAGGAGTTAATGTAACAAAACTTGTAATTAATTTTATACAACCTTCAACACTATTTTCTTCAACAAAACCGCAATTCTCGCGAAGAATAATTTTATGAATATTTACTTTGTTACTGATTAAAACTGGTTTGCCAAACGACAAGGCTTCTGCTACAGAAATTCCAAAATTTTCTTGATGACTAGGTAAAATTAACGCCTTACAATTATTGATTATTTCAATTTTTGCTTCACCTTGAACAAAATTTCTAAAGCTGATTTTGTCCTTTAGTTTTTTGTTTTTAGAAACAATTTCATTGCAATATTTAAAATATTCCTTGTCATGAATACTTCCGGCAATTATCAATTGTGGCAGCGCATTTGAACTTGAAATAACTAACTTATCATAAGCTTTTATAATCAAATCAATCCCTTTTTTTGAATCTATTCGACCTAAGAATAATAGGTAATTACCCTTTTCATTTTTAATTGTAGTATTTGATAAATCATTTATCCCATAGCTACACATGATTTCTTTTTTTGGATGATAATTACTAAAAGTTTTTCGGGCATTTTGTAATTCAATATCACTGGTAAATAGAACGCCATCAAGTGATTTTATATATTTTGATTCGATTAAATGCCAATAAATGTAGTTTCGAATTGCTTTTAGTTTTCTTGTTTTGGCATATTGAAAATAAGGGTCTAACATGCCATGTGGCATACCAAAGAATTTTTGACTTAAATTCTTATTTTCAATTTTACTGAGTAATCGATAAACGGCATAAGTTTGATAAAGCCACAAACCATGTATAATAATTAAATTGTAATTGGTGTAGTTTTTTTCTAACCAATTTTCAAATAATTTATTGTATGACCATTTGCTATAACCTTTACCTAAAGCATGAATTTTGAATGTTGATTCTTTAATAAAAGGCTCAAGAGGTCCGTCGAAGCAAACCACTTCATTCGTTATGCTATGTTTAGCCATTTCAGGAATTATATTTCTTATTCCTTCAGATGGCCCGCCAATAGCTGGCGACATACTATCAATTATTCTTAGAATTTTCAATGAACAAATCCTTTTTCTCTTTTGAAATATTTTGCATCAACCGGCAGCGATTTAATTTTGGTTGCAGGATTACCAGCATACAAATTATATGACTCCTGAAAATGTTTATTCAATAAACTTTTTGCTCCCAAAACAGAGTAGGAGGGTAGTTTTGAGCCACCTAATACAACCACATTTGTTCCTATGTAAGTATAATCACCAATTTCAATTGCTTTGCTATTTTGTTGGTTTTCTATGATGTCAATACCATGCGTTATGAATTGAGATGCATAGCCCCCAACAATAGAATAGTTTCCAATTTTGATTTGGTCTGTACAATCAAAATGATGGTTCTTAGTAATTGCCGATTCTCTTCCTAAAATTAAAGCGGGATTTCTGTTTGTTTCATGAGAAAAGTGCTTTTTATTATTGATAGGAAACCCTGTAATCCAGTTTTTTCTGCCAATTTTTGAATTTGTCTGTAAATGGATTTTATGAAGATGGATAGCCATATTAAAATGTCCAATTTTAGCACCTTTTTCTAATACTAATTCTTTTGGATAGATATAAGACAATCCAATATGAGAGTCTTTATCTAATTCATATTTATAGATTTTGATGAGTAATACCCTTCGCAGTGAATAAGGGATTAACACCAAAAATAGTTGGAAGATGACTTTCATTTAATGGATTGATAAAAATTTAAATAGTTTTCAGACATAATTGAATTGTCGAATTTTCTTAAGGTTGTTTTTGCATCTGCTAATAATTCATAACGGTGTTTATCTAATGTATTTAGCTTACTAATTAATGAATGTACATTTGTTGGTTCGAAGTATAAACAAGATGATTCTCCAATTTCTATAAAAGGTGCAATATTACTGGCTATAACTGGACACCCAGCTTTAAAAGCTTCAATAATTGGCCAACCAAAACCCTCAGAAAATGATGGAAAAATTAGACATTCTGCTCCAGATAAAAAGTAATTTAAATCTAAGCTGCTAATATTTGAGAATACTATGATTTGTTTTTGAATTCCATATGAAACTATTATTTCTTTTTGTTTAGTATTTAATTCGGGGCCTATAAATACCAAAGTTAGCTCTTTTTTTAATTTGGCTAGTTCAAACAGTATTTCTTTATTTTTTCTGGGTAGATTAGAGCCAATAGTTAATATGTAATTTTTGTTAAAATTATATTGTTCTTTTAAATATGATTTTGCCTTTTCCTTTTCAATTTCCTTCAATTCCTGATTTATTGAATGATAGATTACTTTTGATTGAACTATTGATGTATTAGGGTTAATTTGATTAAAGTCATTTTTAGTTTTAGAAGATACGAAAATGAGGTTTTTAGATTTCGTTAAACTGTAATTAATGAACAGTTGTAATTTTTTGCCCCAAAAGCCAGTTTCACAATAAGCATCTTTGTGTCCTAAAGCACCTTTTATTGCCAGCATATCATGACAAGTAATGATCGTTTTAGATTTTGGTAAGAAGTGAATATATACCGAATTTGAATGGTCGGTGATATGAAAAATATAGTTGGAATTACTTATTGAGCATTGGAGTCTCTTTACAAGAATCAATATGATAAACAGGAAATATTTTTCAAAATAACTTTTCCATTTTCCAAAACCTGCATGTGGCTTTAAATGAAGACTTTTCAGAATGTTTTTTGGTAATACAATTTCGTAATTTTGGTTTGATGTTTGGAGGGCGGTTTCTAACATTGCAAGATATCTATTCATGCTTTCCTGCTTGTCGAATTTTGAATTCCCTATAAGGATAATTTTTGTTGAATTAAGCCTTTTCATCACTGCCTGTAACTTGTATATTATTAAAAGCTGCAATTATAATTCCACCTAGCACAACTATAAATCCAAGTGAAGTGGGCTGTGAAAATGAACCTTGCGGTATGGTGAAAATACCATAAGTTAACAGTATATAAGGAAGTGTTTCATTTATCGATACAAATTCCAGTGCTTTTTTAATCAATTTTATAGTGATTGTAATTCTTAATGCTATAGTTGTTAATCCTAGTAGCGGGCCCATTTCTCCAATGGTTTTACCCCATTCACCTTCTGAGATTAAAAAAGTTCTTGAATTCGTTAATAGCATACTTCCAACATTAGATCCATATCCAAGTCCATATCCAAAAAATGGTTGGTTTACAGAGTTTAATACTGCATTAATCAAACCTCCCAGGTATCTGTCTAAAAATACAGATTCTATTCCTCCTTCGGCTGTATTGGCTCTATCAAGTCGAACCAGGAAAACATCAATTGCATTGTTGTAAAAATTAAAATTTTGTATGAGAATGAATAACAATAAAGTTAAGATTACTGCAACTAAAATATTAGTTCGATATTTTTTTTGTTTAACAATTACAACTATAGTTAGTAATGCGCTTATGATTACCTGAAATAATAAAGTCCTGCTAATTGAAATTGGAATAGCAATTAAAAGAGCTAATACAGAACAAATAAGCAGAACTCTGTTAATTTCCCCTGAGTTCAATATAAAATAAATATTAAAACAGGCACATATACTAAAAAATGAAGTGCTTCCGCTTATAAATGAAAATGTTCCGGGTGGTCTTAAATAGCCCATTGCTCCACTAAAACCTCCACCGGAAATATCTCCACCAATACCTCGGTTAATAAATGCTGATTGCGGACTGTAAAACTGCGCCATAATTAACAAACACATCGGGATGCTAGTAATCAAAAAGAACTTTCCGATTTTAATTGTATCTTCTTTATTTAATACATTCCCAATAATGAAAATGAGTGGTATATGAAGAATGAAAATTCGTAGACCAAATAGTGCAACAAGAAAATCAGCATGTCCGGAGAAGAATGTTGTGATAAAACTTAAAATTCCAATACTAATCATAGAAATAAGGATTCTATTACTAATGATTAAGTTTTTTCTATTTGCCTCCAATATGATGAATAGTGCCAATGGGTCTCTAATTATCAATATTATATTTGATAATTCAGGTAATATCCATTTTCTAATTGCACCCTCGAAAATGATTAAAACTAAATACAACCAGATGGCATTTTTTATCGATTTATGCTCATCATATAAATAAGACATTGATTCAGATTTCATTTGTCTTCGGTCTCAATGATGTGAAAGGTTTTTCAAAGTATTTATATGTTAATCTTGAAAAGTAAATGCAAATGATAAGAGCAACAATTTTTGATAATAAATTGCCGATACTATTTAACCTCATATCTTCCATTAAAATATAAACGGTAAAAATGATTGGAATATGAGATAAATACATGCTATACGACCATTTGCTAATACTAGTGATTAAGCCATATCCCGGTAAAATAGTTAGTTTTTTGGTCATGGGGATTATAGTTGCAAAACCTAATGGAATGATGCTTAACAACAAAGGGTTAGTTCTTACATACTCATACGAGTTTCCTGAAAAATAAACATAAAAAATACTAAAGGACAATAAGAAAATTCCTATAGAAAACAGCGTATTCGTTATTTTCAAATTAAAGGTTTTTTTATCTACAAGTATTGCTATAAGCGTTCCATAAGCTATGGCATCAAAACGAGCTAAAGTTATTCCTCTTAAAGAATGACCAACTCCCATTTCGGAAAATATGAATCTTATTATAATTCCTAAGATGATAAAAATTATTGTATAATATAGGAGGCTATTCTTTTTATTTTTAAATCTGAAAAGTATCAAGGGTAATGGGTAAATTAAATAATACCACTCTTCAATACATAAACTCCATGATACACCAAAGAATGATTCATACCTGCTTGTAAAATTTTGAATAAAGAATATGCTTTTAGCAACGTTAAACCAATCATTAAAACGAGAGTTATTCAGAAGGGTAAAAACGAGTGTAATTACAAAATACAGGTAATAATTCGGTAGAGTACGATACCATCTTCGCTTCCAAAAGTTTGATAAACTGTTAAAATTGAATTGTTGATTTGCTGTATAATAATTGATGATTATACCTCCAATTAAGAAACCACTTAAAGCAAAAAATAACTCAACACCCCAAAGGCCCAATGAATCTGCAACTTTAAAAAGATGTGCCAGAATCACTAGCATAATTGCTGTAAATCTTAGAAAATCTAAACCAAAGTTTCTATTTAATTCCACCTATTTGTTCTTTTATAAATTCAGCAATTTCAAAACTATAGTTTGCCCAAGGTCTGCTTTGGGCTGTATTTAATGCGTTTAATGCCAACGAGTATCTAAATTCTTCATCTCTAATGCAGTTTTCAATATTTGTTAAAGCTGATTCTATATCATTTGGCTCAATAACTAAACCATTAAAATTATGTTTGATAAAATCTTTGGCCATTGTTCTATTTGTTGTTAAAACAGGAAGTCCTTGACTCATAGCTTCAGATAATACCATTCCAAAACCTTCAAATACAGATGGGAAAATGAGTAAGTCATGTGACCTCATTTCTTTTAATATTTCTGAATGAGGCATACTTTCAATCCATCTGAATTTCTTCAAATTTTCGTTTAAAACAGGAATTTCATTTGTTGTTTTTCTGCCTATTAAGCTTAGTTCAACATCATGTTTTAAATTTTCAATGATTTTAAAAACTGTGGCAAGTCCTTTTCTTTGTGTTAATGAGCCTACAAAAAGCAATTTAAATTTTTTGCTCTTATCTCTTTTTCTAATTTGGTTAACACTAATTGTATCCGGAAAACCATAAGGAATAGTTTTGATTGATTTTTTATTCGTATGATCAAAAAGAGTTTCTGCTGTATATGAACTGGCAACAATAATTTCATTGGCTAATTCTATTTCTTCATTTTTCCTTTCGAATTTTTGAGTTGAGTTTTTCAGTCCTACCATGCTTTTCTCCCATTCAGGATAATTGTTTTTTTCAATTTCAAGGATTTGATTCAAAGATTTATAATGACCAATCGATAAATCATAGAAACATTTAATATCAAGTTTTTGAGCAGTTCTAAAACTATTCAGAGAAGCATCTTCATAAGCGAGGATTCCTTGAATAGATGATTGATTTTTTAAAATTGATTTACTAAACCATTTATCATGTTTAGAATAAATACTATCAACAGAAAATAGGCCAGTTTCATGTTTTATTAGAGATTCAATTCTTAGACTTAAACACAATTGTCGAGCAAGTTCATTTGATGGATTAGTGAAAGTAAAGGATTTAAATTCCTCATTTATTCTTCTTTTCTCAAATGCATCTAAACCCTGAATTTTGCTTAGTTTGTGAAAAATATTCCTTTCAAAAACTGCAATACTTGTAAAATATGAATGCAGAATTCCTGAACTATATAAACCTTGAAGGCTCTTTTTTACAAATTCGTTACCTGTTGGGTGACTAATCGAAATCATAAAATAAATTTTGCCATAATTTAGAAACGGCTGCATTCGAATAATGAAGCTCGTAATTTTTAATGTTTTCTAAGACAGGTAGTGATTTGTATTCAATGAGAGATTTTCTAAATTCTAAAACCAACTCTTTTATCTCATCGTAAGAAGCATTTTGAGGAATTAAAATGTTGAGGTCGTTATATGTCTTTAAATCTGAAATACCCCCAATTGCACTTGCAATCCAGGGAATTCCCGCTGCTTGGGCTTCTAATAAACTAATTGGAAGTCCTTCAGAATGTGTGCTTACTAAAATTAAACTATCAATTGAATTAAAAACATCTTTTAATCCATCAAGACTATTGAATGATCCATGGTATTGAAGATTTGGATAGGATTCAAAATACTTTTGCGTATAAAATTCTTCATTTCCCCAAATATGGAATTCTATGCCAGAATTCATTAAATCATTTGATAATTTAGAAATAATATCAATTCCCTTTTCTTTAATTAACCTGCCTACAAAAGCTAATTTTACTTTCTCTTTATTTATAGATTTATTTTCTATTACTATTTGCCTTGAGTAACATGGAATACTTAAGACTTTTCTATTTAAATATTGTCCAACTTCTTTTGAAATGTTAGTAGAACAAACGATTAAATTATCACTATATAAAAGTGCCTTCATATAAGAAGCATCCCATGTTTTTCGATCATTTTCATCACCTGAAGAATGATGATGGTGTATCCATTTTGGAATAGTAATTAACATTTTCCAAATCCAAAATATACTCTTTCCTTGACCATTACTATAAAAAAAATTGATGCCGTTAAAGTTTAATTTTATTATCAGAAGAATTGTTTGAAAGAAACCTAATCTACTTTTATTTTGAAAATATGTTTTGTAACAATTCTCATGATACCATTTGATATTTAATTCATTTAACCTGGTATCCGGTATCCATAAAATTATTTGTATATTTTCTGAATGAATGCTGTTTATAAATTCTTTTAAGTGACTCTCAATTCCGCCTGTATCTAATAATCTTGGACAATATATAAGTACTTTAATGGGTTTTATTTTGTCCATTTTTAGCTAAAAGTTTGTTTGAATTTTATTGGACAAAATGGAGAATTAATAATAAGTATTCTTAAAAGATTTAATATTTTACTGTTAATTTTTGTTGTTATTGATACCATTTTGTATTTAAAATTAACTGGGGCTTTCAGACTATTTGATTTCATTTTTATCGATGTTTGAACAATAGTTTCAATACTTTTGGCTTGTGCTATGAATTTCCTTTGTTTGAAATTTAATTCCGGAATTGTTTTCCATTTTTCAATTTCATTGTAATGATAGATTTTAATATACTTTTTAAGA
>JBIPMI010000192.1:0-6016 GCA_044369215.1 Bacteroidia bacterium
ACAAAGTCAACCCGGAAATGTATTCACCAGTTTTAAAAGAAGTATGGGGACCGATGCCGAATTTCAAATTGAAAATTCTGATATCAAAACAAATCCGCTGGAATTATCAGCTGAAATTTTAAAAACACTGATTGGTTTCGAACAAGATAATCCAATCAACTCTTGTGTGATTACCATTCCTGCTTCATTTGATACTGTGCAATCGAATGCCACTAAAAAAGCCGGTGAACTGGCTGGATTAAAAGAAGTTGTTTTATTACAAGAACCGGTTGCAGCTTGTCTGGCTTATGCAAACGACAATTCGCTTGACATGGATAAACTTCAAAGGTGGCTTGTTTACGATTTTGGTGGAGGAACCTTTGATTGTGCTTTGGTTGAAATCAATCAACGTGAATTAAAAGTTAAAAATCATTTGGGAAATAATTTCCTTGGTGGTTTTGATATTGATTTTAGTTTGATGCAAAAAATTATCATGCCATTGATAACTCAGGAGAAACTGGAATCAATTTCTGCTACTCAAAAAAAGGCTCTTGAAGAATACTTGTTGCATCAATTAGAAGAAGCCAAAAAAGAGCTTTCATTAAAACAAGAAACACTGATAGAAATTGAATTTGACGAACTTGATATTTATACTGAATTCACTTTAACAAGAACAATATTTGATGAAATAGTAAAGCCCTATTTTGATGAATCAGTTCAGTTAATGGAAGAAATGTTGCAAGCATCATCTTTTACTTACAAAGATTTAGACAGAATAGTTTTGGTTGGTGGAACTACCTATATTCCTTATATCAGAGAACAGTTAAAAGTAATTTCAGGATTGGTAATTGATAGCAGCATCGACCCTACCACTGCAGTTGTTAAAGGTGCAACTTATTATGCTGGAACCAAGCCTTCAAACATCAGCTTAAATGAAGATAAACCGTCTGAAAGTTTGAAAATTCAATTGGTTTATGAAAGCAGTACAAGAGATGAAGAAGAACTGATTATTTTTAAATCAGAAACTGATTTTGTCGGATTCTATGAAATCATCAGATTAAACGACTCAAAAAGTTTAGGAATACAGTCTTTTAAAAATGAGGCTGAAGTTTTTGCTCCTGTTATCAGCTCTGAATTAAACCAATTCAGATTAATCATTTACAACAAACAAAAGTTAAAAGTATCTACTCATGAAATCAGCATATCGCAAGGTTTATACAGTGTAAGCGGCCAACCTTTACCAGCAGATATTTGTTTAGAATTAGATAGCGGAGAAGAAGACACTTTTTTAGAACCAGTTTTCTTGAAAAACAATTTATTACCATTAAAGAAAACCATTTATAAAACCTTATCGAAAACTGTAGTTGCAGGTTCGGAAGATGCTGTTTTTATTAATGTTTTGGAAGGAAGAAGAGGAACTTTACCAGCATCAAATCTGAGCATTGGTTTGATATCAATTAAAGGAAAATTATTGAAACACGATTTGGTAAAAGGAACACCGATTGAACTCGATATACGCATTTCAGAATCAAGAGATTTAACTATAAATGTTTTGGTTCCTTCATCCGACTTAGAATTAAAAAGCACCTTTAATCCACATATAAAAATTGCTGATTTAGAAAAAATTGAACTTGATATTAAAATAGCTGTCAAAAAAATTGCAGGCCAAATTACTATTGCTTTACAAGAGCAGGAATTTGATGTGGCAGAACAACTTCAAAATATTGCCAACAAACTGGAATTGTTATTAAAGGAAGATGTTGAACAACCCTATAAACTCGATGAAAAAAAGAGAAGTTTATTAAAAGAACTGGATAAGCTGAATCGTTCAAATAAACTTCAAAAAGCAATTGAAGAATGGGAAGAAAGTAAACTAAGTATTGAAGCCATTAAAGAAGATGCAAATCCATCTCAAAAAGAAAAAATAAATCAAATTATAGCTACAGAAAAAGAGTTGTTAAACTCAGGTGATTACTACTGGATTAAAAGAATGATAAAAGAACTCAATCATTTATTTAATGAGATTTATTATTCAATCGACAAAAACTATGTTTCGGTATTTTTGAGTTTAAGAAATATGGATTTGAGCTATTATACCAATCCTGATAAAGCCTTGAAATTATTTGATAATGGTGAAAAAGCGCTATTGGACCAGAACTATAGCTTAGTAAGAGAAATTTCATACTATTTACTTTCATTGATTGATAAAGAACATCTTAAAAATGATGAACCTGCATTAAAAGCGATTATTGGAATCAAGTAATTTAGAAGTTTTGACCACTAATAATTTGCTCAATATCAATCTAAAACCTGAATACTTTGTTTATTCCTGCCGGCTTGCTTTCCTTTGAAGGAATTTTAGGACTAATCAAGAATCATTATGTCGTTTATCTATCAAATAAAACTAGGCGGAGTTAATAATCTATCTGATGCCAGATTTGCAGCAGCAGTTGGGATTAATTATATCGGATTTAGTTTCAACCCTTCAAATCCGGCTTATATTCCACCAATAAAAGCAAAAGAAATTATTGACTGGACCAGCGGTTCTCATATTGTTGGTGAATTTGGTGAACAGGATATTGAAGAAATTCAGACTATTTCTGAACTACTCAATATTGATATAATTGAGCTTGAAAACGATTTACTTCCAGATGAATTAGGCTCATTTGAATTACCTATCATCAAAAAAATTAGTTTAAATGACTTCAATCCTGAAATGTTCTTCCAACTAATAAATGCTTATACAGGTAAAGTGCAGTCTTTTCACTTTTACGATTGGGAACATTTGCTGACTAAAAATACCGGACTTTTAAAAGAGGTAAAAGAACAGGTGTTTATCGACTTAAACCCAAATTTAGAAAACTGGAAAACGGTTCTTGCTGAAATTAATCCATTTGGTATTCATTTAAGTGGCGAAAACGAAGAAAAAACCGGCATCCGTGATTTTGATGAATTAAACGATTTAATCGAACAACTTACGCTCTAATGGAAAAGTTATATTTGGTGTTATCACACAAAATTTTGCGATATGTATTTTTAATTGGCTTATTACTTTTATGCGTTTACCAATTAAAAAAATATAAGCCCTACCCTACCGGTGATGCACTTGAATATAGCTTAGTAACAGAAGCACTGTTTCAGCACCAAAGCCCTGATATTTTACCAAGTGATATTCTTACATTCAAAGAATCTACAGAAAAAAACAGACCCTGGAATGAAGTAGGAAAAAATGAATGGTATAATGTTTTTAAAGATAGTATTCAGACTTTTAAAAATGGCTCAAATACCCTTTTAAAGACCGATTTTCATGGCATAACCGGCAATGAAAACAGAAAGGTTTACAGTATACATTTTATTTCCTATTCCATTTTAGCTTTGCCTTTTAGAATCGTTTTCGAAATAATAAATGTTGAACCATTAAAAGCATTTATCGCTTTAAATATGTTCATTATGCTTTTGGTAGTGGCATACATTTTATTCTTTTTAAAAGCCGAAAATCAATTAAAAATTCCTCTTAGTTTACTATTTATAATTTCACCATTAAGTTGGTATATCTCCTGGGTTCATGCCGATTATTTTATTGCTGCATTAGCATGTTTAAGCATCTTACTTTATGCCGATAAAAGGTATTATTTATCGATTTTAGTGATGGCTATCGCAGCTACACAAAATCAAACTTTTGTATTGATAACAGCAGCAATGGGATTTAAATTATGGATGGACTCAAAGTACTCATTCAAAACATTTGTACGCTTATTGATTCCTGCAGTAATTTGTGTTTTACATCCCATTTACAACAAGATTCTTTTTAATGAATGGAGCTTAATCACATTTTTTAAGTATACAGATAGTGCCAATATCTCAATTAAAAGATTCTCCAGTTTTTTCTTCGACTTAAACCAAGGAATGATTATTGCTTTTCCATTTTGGATGTTACTTGGAACTTATTTTTTAATAAAATCAAAAAAACAATTAAAAGACATTTTTTCAACTGAGCTAATTTTTGTTTTAATCATCTTAATTAGCATAATTCCAAGTTTATCATTCAATGCATGGAACCTTGGACAGGCAGTTGTAAGCAGGTATGCCATTTGGTTTGGAGCAATTTTGATAGGTTATGTGCTTTCAAAATCTGCCCTGTTCAAAAATGGAATAATGATACTATTAGTACTTCAACTGAGTTTGAGTTTATTGGTCTTTAAAAAGAAAGGTTTTTTTATTCCTGAATGGGACAATGAAGAAATAAAACCACATGTAACCTGGATTTGGAATAAGTTTCCAAACTTGTATAATCCGGAGCCAAAAATATTTTATGAAAGAACGCAGAAGAAATGGCTTGATGTTGTGAATCCAAGCGGATTTCCAGCCTATTATACCAATTCATCAAACGGAATAATTACTAAAGTTCTGGTGCATAAAAACCAACCTGAATCACTTTTATACCCGGGTTCAGATAGCAGCAATGTTCAAACAATAATGGCTGAATTAAATTTTGACCATAGAGGTTTTGCATATTATCATCCAAAAAATTAGAAGGAATTTTAACTTTCATATTTACAAACGGTAACACTTACTTGTAAATTGGGCCTACTTAAAATATTTATTAGGACTTATTATCAAACAATTAAACTTTAAAAAGAACCCATTTTGAATAAAACCTTATTACAGAAAACCCTTTGGTTTTACATACCAATTGCATTGGTAATTGACCCTTGTTTAAAATATTTCTGGGGTGATGGAATTTTTGATTTGAGGTATTTTGTAACCCAAACACTCAGTTACATTCCCACTAGTTTTATATTGGCATACATTTCAATGAAGCTTTCATCTTATACAAAGCCAATTGGTAAAAAATAGTAATCTTTTAATTTGAATATCTACCCAACACTTCAAAAGACGCATCCAGTTCTTCTTTTGAATTGTAAATATGGGTTGATAAACGTAAAGAATTCAATCCGTTTTCGTGCACTACGCGAATTCTGAATTTCTTTTCATCACAATATTGGTAAACCTTTGCGGCATCTGTACCCTTCAACCTAAAGCCATTTACTCCTGCTCGCGAGATAGATTCGGTTGGTGTTATTAATTCAATTTTATCGCCCATAGCCAATAATTTTTCTTGGGCATAAGAACACAACTCGAAAATACGGTTGTAAATTTTTTCGGGACCAATTGTACTAAAAAAGTTGATAGCAGCATCTACTCCTTTAAACAAACCCAAAACTACCAGTACCATATTGGGAATAATTACTCATTATGGGATAACTTTATCGTATTATGCATGCGTCATAAATTTATATATAACTGAATATCATACATATATATATAATTATAAAGGTTGGCATGTCAGTTGTTATTTAGATAACAAATTCAATAACAATGAAAAACATACGCAACCTATTTATCCTTATTTTTACAAGTGTAATATTATTGCCAAGTTGCAAAAAAGACCTTGTTGAAAAATTTGAACAAAACAAAACCACTGAAAAAGTAATTGCAAAGAATACTTCAGAGGTGAAGGCTCCAGAAAATTTTAAATGGAACACCAACAGGACCATTAAAATTACAGCCAATCCTATTGTAGGAGACGCTAGAGTAGCTGTTTTAAAAGTTGAAGCAACTGATGGAACTGTTTTATTTACAAAGCTTCAAAAAGTAAAAGAAAGTGTGGATTTAACTTTAGAAGTACCTGCTCGTTATGAAAAGGTAAATGTAGTTTTTGGCGGGATGCAAAAGACTTATGACACAAAAAGTGGAAAAGCAGAGCTTAGCTTTAATTAAAATTATTTCAGAAATTTGTTAAGTACAATCAACCCGATTTATCCGACTGCAAGAAAAATTGCAAAAAGGGAAAAACACTTATAAAGAAAAAATATTAAATAAATTATATGAAGAGTATCAATTCAAATTCAAAAACGAAAAGGTTTCAGAAATCCAAGCAAGTGGCTTCTTTAATCGTTTTGTTCATGTTAGTAGCACTAACAAAAACGAATGCAATAACGCGAACTGTAAACTCAGGTGGCTCAATTCAGACAGC
>JBIPMI010000193.1:0-5980 GCA_044369215.1 Bacteroidia bacterium
AATTCAACAGGTTTAGGAATACTTAAAGCAACTTTTGGAGTTTTGTGTTCTTTAGCAAGAATGCCGTTTAAACCTTTTAATTCTTGTGGACCAAAATACCAGATTTTGTGAGTGTAAGATGTAATATTGTGTATGTACTTAACCAATTCTTCAGCTTTTAATGCTTTTAATTCTGTTGCACTTAACTCATGTTTGAAAGGATTTTTAGCACCATATATGGCATAATTTTGTAGTGCTACTCTAAAGATTAAACCTTTGTTCTTTTTAGCATCTTCTCTTGATTTCAAGGTTCTTTCAACCATCGTATTTAATGCCGCCTGATCTGGTTTTGCATTAGCTAATAAATGTTCGAATAATTTCACTGCAGGTACAAAGTTTTCATCCAATCCGCTTAAAGAAACATAAACTTGTTCATTTGAAACATTCACGCTAAAATCACAAGCCAGTTTGAAGAATTCTTTGCTGATTTCTTCTGCTGAATACTTATCTGTACCTAAATATTGTAACATGTTTACAGCTACAGGTAATTTTAAATCATTGAATTTTCCCATTTCTAAAACATAGTATAATTGGAACAATCCTGATTCAGTATTTCTAACATAATAAACATTCCCCGTACGAGTCATGTCTTTATCGAAATCAATGAACTTAGGTTTGATAGAAGGAGAAGGACTTTCAGTAACTTGTTTCACAAATGGCGAAACATCATTTCTGTTTACTTCTACAGGAGTAATTTCAGGTTTTTCAATTTTTGAGATAGATTTATCTTCACCTAATCTTTTATAAACAACAACATAATCATTGGTGAACCATTTTTTAGCAAATTCAACCAATTCAGTTTTGGTAATTTTGCTCATCAAATCCAATTCTTCAGAAACATTTTTCCAGTTTCTGTCCATGCAAAATGCATCCAACATGGCATAAGCTCTTCCATCGTTGTTTTCGCGTTCCTTGATTTTGTAAATTTTCAAATTGGCAATAATTGCTTTTAAAGTAGCCTCATCAAATTCACCATTTTTTAATTTTTCAACTTGGTTTAAAAGCAATGTTTTTACTTCTTCTAAACTTTGGTCTTTTTTAGGTTTACCGCTAATAAACATCACACTGTAATCTTTATTCGCCCATGTTTGTGAACCCGCGCTTAATACAGCTTGTTTTTTAACGAGGTTTAAGTCGATTAATCCGGCTTTTGCATTTGATAACAACATATCAGCCATTTGTAACATCATAGATTCTTTGCTACCTCCGCCCGGGAATCTGAAACCAATCATTAAGTTTTCTGCATCAGGACCATAAACACTGATTTCTTCAGGAGTAGAATTTGCTACTTCAGGATTAAAGCTAAAGGCAGGAACCGGTTTTGGCTGCATGTAAGAAAATTTCTCATCAATCACACGAATCATTTTATCAGGATCGATATCACCCGATAAAATGATTGCCATATTATTGGGCACATAATAAGTATTGTAATAATTTCTGATTTTAACCAATGATGGATTTTTCAAATGTTCAACAGTACCAATGGTAGTTTGAGTTCCATAAGAATGGTTTTTGAATAGTCCTTTTAACATGGCTTCAAAAACTTTACGGCCATCATTGTCTAATGAAATATTCTTTTCTTCATAAACAGCTTCTAATTCGGTATGAAACAAACGTAGAATTGGATTACGGAATCTTTCTGCTTCAATACCAAGCCATTTTTCCATGTTGTTTTCAGGAATATCATTTACATAAACTGTTTGCTCTAAAGAAGTAAATGCGTTGGTTCCTTGTGCACCAATTACCTGCATTAACTTGTCGTATTCATTAGCAATTGCAAAACTTGAAGCTACTCCCGAAACAGAATCAATTTGGTGATAAATGTTTTTTCTTTTGGCTTCGTCAGTTGTTTTGTTGTATAATTCGTAAAGGGCATCAATTTTATCTAATTGCTCTTTTTCTTTAGACCAGTTTAAAGTACCATAAGTATCGGTGCCTTTAAACAACATGTGTTCCAAGTAATGTGCTAATCCTGTATTATCGGCAGGATCGTTTTTGCTACCGGCTTTGGTGGCAATCATAGTTTGAACTCTAGGTTGTTTTTTATTAACGCTCATCATTACTGTGAGTCCGTTTTTTAAAACGTAGGTTCTAACTTTTAATGGGTCGTTGCTTACCGTTGTGTATTGGTATTTGCCATCGGCCGATTTTAAAGTTTGTGTTTCGAATTTAGTTTGTGCATTTGCAAACAGTATTGCAAAAACTAAACTAAGCATGAAAATGGTTTTCCTCATGGGTTTAGGTGTTTTATTTAAAAGGTGAAAATCTTAATTTTTTGATTAAAACCAAAAGTCTTTTATTTAAGTGGTTAAATATAAATCTTTTAGTGTATTTTTTTATTGTTGAGAAATTGGCAGAACCTTTGCCATTCTTGGGTTTCCGCTGATGTCGTTTTTGACGATAATTTTTCTCTGCATTTTTTCGCCAAGTTCTAAAAGTGCATTCGATTGAGATGCAGCTATTTCAAAATAAATCAGGCCTTTACTTAATTCTATAATCCGTTTGTAAAATAAAAGTGGAGTTTCATTTGGCACAAATAAAGCGATTGATGGTTCAAAATCTTTTACATTGATGTGCATTTCAGCTTTTTCAATTTCAGGTATATAAGGTGGATTACTGATGATGATATCAAAGTTTTGTTCTTTTATAAACTGCTCAGCTTCAGGAGAAAGTATATCAATTTTTTTAAACTGAATGCTGCATACATTCTTTTTGGCATTGTGTTGAGCAAGCTCCAAAGCATCTTCAGAAACATCAATCGCAGAGATATTCCAGTTCTTTTTTTCTTTGGCGATAGAAATGGCTATACAACCCGAACCGGTTCCAATATCTAAAATCTTTAACTCAGGTAAATTTTGATTTTCCTCCAAAAGCCAGTCAATCAATTCTTCAGTTTCAGGACGAGGAATTAAAACCGACTCATTTACATCAACCACAATTTTTCTGAACCAGGCATATCCCAAAACATATTGAAGTGGTTTCCCTTTTTGTAATTCTTCAATGCAATAACTCAGTTTCATTTCTTCAGCCGAATCAATTTCTTTGTCTAAAATACTGAGATGTTGCTTTTTAATGAGAAGAACTTCTTCAATTAAAATACAAACAATTTCATGAGCCTCAGCCGGTTCATAAAGGTGTTTGAGCAGGTTTTTAGCAAATGGAAGAAATTCGGAAACTAACATGGTTCTTTTATGGCTTAGAAATAAGTCCTGCAAAATACTACTTTCGTGGCATTGATGAACCATTCTTTATTCATGAGAAGATGCCTTGAACTCGCAGAAGCGGGCAGGGGTAAAGTTGCACCCAATCCTTTGGTGGGTTCGGTTTTGGTATATGATGACAAAATTGTAGCAGAAGGATTTCATCAAAAATTTGGTGAAGCCCATGCCGAGGTCACTTGTATCAATTCTTTAAAAGATACTTCTATTTTACCTCATTGTACTTTGTATGTTAATTTGGAACCTTGTTCGCATTTTGGAAAAACACCTCCTTGTGCCAATCTAATTATTCAATCAGGAATAAAAAAGGTGGTAATTGGAATGAGTGATCCCAATGAATTGGTTGCAGGTAAAGGAATTCAATTATTGCAAGAAGCAGGAGTAGAAGTTGTTTCAGGAATTTTGGAAGAGGAATGTAAATGGTTGAATCGAAGGTTTATCAAATACATCATAAAAAAGGAGCCTTATATTATCTTAAAATGGGCTCAGACATTAAGCGGATATATTGCTCCTGATGCCAATAAAATGAGCAAGGAAGAATTTGAACAAGCAAGACATATAACAGGATTCATTGTTCAAAAACAGGTTCACAAATGGAGAACAGAAGAAGATGCGATTTTAGTTGGAAGTAATACTGCCTTATTAGATAATCCGGCTTTGAATGCCAGAGCCTGGGTGGGCAGAAATCCATTGAGAATCATAGTTGACAGAAACTTAAAATTGCCTTCAGATTTAAAGATTTTCGACAATTCACAAGAGACCTGGATCATCAACAAAAAAGAAGAAAAGAACAATAGTTTAACAAGCTGGTTGAAATATGATGAATCTGAAGATTGGATGGATTTTGTTAAACAAAAAATGTTTGAAGCGGGTAAACAAAGTCTCATTATTGAAGGTGGATTACAAATTTTGACACATGTAATTGAATCTGGAAATTGGGATGAAGCACAGGTTTTTTATACACCTGCGCATATTTCAGAAGGGGTGAGAGCCCCAGCTATTCATGGTGTTTTGAAGGAATCGGGTGAATTAGATAATAGTATTTTTAAAAGATATATCAATGGTCGTTTTTTTACTGCTTAGTATTTTATTTTCAACCTTAACAGTTAGCTTTTTTAAGGTTTTTGAAATCAAAAAAGTTCAAACATTTCAAGCAATTGTGATGAATTATCTCAGTTGTGGAATTATAGGAAATCTACTTTCTGATAAAACGGTTTTTCAAATTCAGGTATGGAATACAGATTGGTATATTTATACTTTGATACTGGGCTCTTTATTCATTAGTATTCTCTTCTGTATAGGTTTAACTGCTCAGAAAATGGGTGTTTCTGTTAGTATGGTTGCTGCAAAATTATCGGTTGTGATTCCGGTTTTGGTGGCAGTTTTTCTACACCATGAAATGCCGGGAATAATTGGTGTAATAGGAATTGTTGTTTCTATGATTGCAGTTATCATCATGAGCAGAAGTAATGAAGAACAAGCTACATCAGCTAACTTATGGATATTGCCTTTATTGGTTTTTGTAGGAAGTGGTTTTATTGATTCGATTTTACATTACCTCGAAGAAATGTTTATTCCGGCCTATAGCGCTGATACTATTGTGACCACAGTTTTTCTCAATGCATTTTTATTGGGTTCTATTATTCTAATTGGTGGAATTATTACAGGTAAAACCAAACTCGATTTAAATTCCATTTTATGGGGATTGTTATTAGGATTGCCAAATTATTTCAGCATGTTTTTTCTTGTTAAAACTTTACAGGGTTCAAACGCTACTATTATTTTTCCTATCAATAATATTGGAATTGTTTTGGCCAGTACCTTGTTTTCAGTTTTGTTTTTTAAAGAAATTCTGACTAAAAACAAATGGATTGGTTTAAGTCTTGCTTTGCTTGCCATTGCTTTAATGTCGATATAAACAATGTTGTTTACTGATTCATATCAAACCATTAAAAGCAATTGTGAGGCGGAATTAAGAGAGCGTGCAAGCAGGTTTATTGCTTATGCTTATCCAATCAAAACTGAACATGAAGCTAAAGATATTATTCAGCAATTAAAAAAGGAACATTATTCGGCAGCACATCATTGCTGGGCTTTGGTATTGGAACCTGATTCCTCCTTTCAAAAAAGTTCAGACGACAGAGAGCCATCAGGAACAGCAGGAAGACCTATACTCAGGACCATTTTGGCGAAAAATCTGACTAATATTTTAGTAGTGGTTGTGCGTTATTTTGGAGGAAAATTATTAGGAGTTCCCGGTTTAATTGCAGCATACGGAGGCGCATCTGAAGCTTGTCTTGAGAAAGTGGAGATTGTAAAAAAGGATTTGTTTAATCAGTATAAAATTGAAATTCCTTTTGCCAGACACCATGAACTTATCAGACATTTTAAACAATTCGATTTAAAATTCTATCCTCATGCAGAAGAAGATTTTGAGGGTATTATATTTGAAGTAAGTCCAACAAAAGTGAATGCCGTTTTAGATAAAATAAAAGAGAATGGATTCAATACACCCAAATGGTTAAAATATGAGAAATAAATTTGCGCTATTTTTTTTATTGCTGAATGTTTGTGTATTCGCTCAAACGTCAATAGATACCCAAAAGAATGCTGCTTCGTCAAGGACTAATCATTCAATTAATTTTAACCAGTTAAATGAAATTGAATTGCAGAACTATTTAAGAGCTACATTTCTGAATTCGAAAGATCAGGTACATAGTTTT
>JBIPMI010000194.1:0-5975 GCA_044369215.1 Bacteroidia bacterium
CCCAGTTCATTTCCTTATGAACAACAACTTTTGATCTGTTGGTTAATTGCATGTTGGTTTATTTCCTGTTTTGATTAATTGAAAATTGTTAAAATTCCACCTGTAACAAGCATATTTATGATTGATAAAGGTAATAATACTTGCCATCCAAGTCTCATCAGTTGGTCGTAACGGAATCTTGGGATTGTCCAGCGAACCCACATAAAGACGAAAATGAAGAAGAATATTTTGGTGAACAAAGCACCTACAGATATAAAACTCACTACATTATTTGGCAGAACTGTACTTAGGTATTCTAATCCCGGGAAATTGTATCCACCAAAGTATAAACTGGCTATCATTGCTGAAGAAATAAACATGTTGATGTATTCAGCAAATAAGAACAAACCTAATTTCATTGAAGAATATTCAGTATGATAACCACCAATTAATTCTGATTCTGATTCAGGTAAATCGAATGGAGTTCTGTTGGCTTCAGCAAATGCACAAATAATAAATATGATGAATCCAACAGGTTGGTAAAGAATATTCCAATGCCATTCTCTTTGACTATCAACAATTGCGTTTAAACTTAGTGAGCCATTTGAAATCAATAAAATAGAAATGATGCTCATACCCATTGCCAATTCATAAGAAATCATTTGACTTGAAGCACGAATAGCACCTAATAAAGCGTATTTATTATTGGAAGCCCAACCACCAATCATGATGCCATAAACACCTAATGATAAAACACCCATGATATAAAGTACACCAATGTTAATATCAGCAACTTGTAAGTTAAATTTGGTTCCACCGATTTCAAGAGGCATTCCCCAAGGAATAATTGCACTTGTCATTAAGGCTGTAACCATAAACATACTTGGACCTAGAATGAATAACCATTTATCTGAAACATTAGGAATGATTTCTTCTTTTAAGAACATTTTCACACCATCCGCAATTGGTTGTAACAAGCCAAAAGGACCTGCTCTATCCGGACCAATTCTATCTTGTAAAAACGCGGCTACTTTTCTTTCTGCATAGGTTGAGTAGGCTGCAATTCCAAGACTTACAAGGAACATGACAAGTACCAGTATTATTTTAAATATTAATGGATCCATTAGTTATTTCCTCCTTCAATTGCCAACGGTTTAATTGAATTGATAGACAACTCTTTTGGCTTCTTTAAAAATTCGTAGTGATTAGCAGAAATTACTGAGTGGTTGTCCAATTTACGAGGACCTTCGATTGTCCAATCAGATGTTTTCTTTGTTTCGAATCTACAGGTGTTACAGATAAATTCTTCAACTTCACCCCATTGGTCTTTGCGACCTGTTACTCTTAAAACATCTTCACCTTTATACCATAAAACCACTTTACCGCTACATTTGTCGCAATTGCGATGTGCATCAACTGGTTTGGTAAACCAAACACGACTTTTGAAACGGAATGTTTTATCAGTTAAAGCACCTACAGGACAAACATCGATAACATTACCTGAGAAATCATTATCGATAGCTTCTTCAACATAGGTTGAAATTTCTGAATGATCACCACGGTTAATTACACCATGCACACGACCATCAGTGATTTGGTTAGCCACTTTTACGCAACGGTAACAAAGAATACAACGATTCATATGTAATTGCACATAAGGACCAATATCTATTTTTTCAAAAGTTCTTCTTTCAAAATCAGTTCTGGTTTTAGCAGAACCATGTTCGTATGAAAGGTCTTGTAAATGACATTCACCGGCTTGGTCGCAAACAGGACAATCAAGAGGATGGTTTAATAAAAGAAACTCAACCACACCTTTTCTTGCTTCTGTAACTTTGTCGGAATCATTATTTTTAACTTCCATTCCATCCATTACAGTAGTTCTGCAACTTGCAACTAATTTTGGCATCGGACGCGGGTCTTTTTCAGAACCTTTACTTACCTCAACCAAACAAGTTCTGCAATAGCCACCGCTAGTTTTTAGTTTGCTGTAATAACACATGGTTGGCGGAGCTACATCAGGGCCAATCATTCTGGCAGCCTGAAGGATGGTTGTACCATCTGCAACTTCAATTGTTTTTCCGTCTATCGTTACTTTAGCCATAGTATTTTCAATCAATCATTAAGGGGTTTAGCCCAATTCTTATTTCAATTTGCTTTTAGGCAGTTACCAAATTTTGAGTGGAATCGTAATGCTTTACTTTTTTAATTCCACTAGGATTTTTCACAAACTCTTCAAACTCATGTCTGAAATGTCTGATAGCACTTGCAACAGGCCATGCAGCTGCATCACCTAAAGGACAAATGGTATTTCCTTCGATTTTTCTTTGAATTTCCCAAAGCAAATCAACATCTTCCAAAGTGCCGTGTCCATCTAAAATTTTGTGTAATAATTTTTCCATCCAGCCTGTACCTTCTCTGCATGGGCTGCATTGGCCACAACTTTCGTGGTGGTAAAAACGAGCAAAAGTATGCAGGTTTTCAACGATATTGGTAGTTTCATCCATTACGATAAATCCACCAGAACCCAACATAGTACCAGTTGCGAAACCGCCATCAGCAAGACTTTCGTAACTCATTAGTCTTTTTTCACCATTGGCAGTTGTAATAATTAAATCAGCAGGTAAAACAGGAACAGAAGAACCACCAGCAACAACAGCTTTTAGTTTTTTACCATTTAAAATTCCACCGCAGTATTCATCACTGTAAATAAAATCTTCTACAGTAATGCCCATTTCAATTTCATAAACACCGGGTTTATTGATATGACCTGAAGCTGAGATTAATTTTGTACCGCTTGATTTTCCAATACCGATAGCAGCATAAGCATCACCACCATCGTTGACAATAGGAACTACTGCCGCGATTGTTTCAACATTATTAACTACGGTTGGACAACCATACAAACCGGCAATCGCAGGGAATGGCGGTTTAATGCGTGGATTACCTCTTTTACCTTCAAGTGATTCTAGTAAAGCAGTTTCTTCACCACAGATATAAGCTCCACCACCAACTTGTACGTATAAATCTAATGAATAATCAGAGCCTAAAATATTTTTGCCTAACCAGCCATTTGCATAAGCTTCAGCAATGGCTTTTTCTAAGATTTGAGCCACATAATAATACTCACCTCTGATATAAATATAAGAAGTATTGGCTCCTAAAGCAAAACTTGAAGTAATCATACCCTCAATTAAAATATGAGGAATACGTGACATCAAGTAACGGTCTTTGAAAGTACCAGGTTCAGATTCATCGGCATTACAAACTAGGTAACGAGCAACACCTTCTGGTTTCGCAAGAAAACTCCATTTCATTCCTGTTGGAAAACCGGCACCACCACGTCCTCTTAAACCTGATTTTTTTACTTCTTCAACAACCTCTTCAGGCTTCATTGTTTTGATTGCCTTCTCAACAGAAGCATAACCGCCATGATTTCTATAAACTTCGTACGATTGAATTCCAGGAACGTGATCGTTGGCTAATAATAATTTCTTTCCCATTTTATTAGTAATGATTAACTACCACTTCGTCTAAATAAGTTTTACGTTTTCCATCAGCTTTCAATTTCTCTAAAATTGTATCAACTTTCTGGAAATTCAAATTTTCATGGAATTGAGCGCCACACATCATCATTGGAGCAGTGCCACAAGAGCCTAAACATTCTACTGTTTTTAAAGTAAACATGCCATCAGCTGTGGTTTCACCTTCTTTGATACCCAATTTTTTCTCGATGTGCTCAACAATTTCATTGGCACCTCTTAACCAGCATGAACTGGTTCTGCAAACTTCTAGTAAGCAATTTCCAACAGGCTGTAGGTTGTACATCGAATAAAATGAAGCAACTTCATACACTTCAATTTTTTGGATTGATAATATGGAAGCAACGTAATCCATTACCTCCGGACTTAACCATCCGTCGAATTCAGCTTGAGCCAAATGAAGAATTGGTAACAAGGCAGATTTTTGTTTGCCTTCAGGATAGCGGCTGATCATATTATTGACCAATGCCATCGTTTCTTCATTAAATTTAATTTCTTTCTTCTCCATAAAACCGAGATTTTAAGCGTCTAATTCTCCTGCAATTACATTCATACTACTCATGGCAACAATGGCATCACTTAAAGTTGAACCTTTAATCATTTCAGGAAATGCCTGATAATAAATAAAACAAGGTCTTCTAAAATGTAGTCTATATGCTGCTCTTCCTCCATCACTAACCAAATAAAAACCTAATTCGCCATTACCACCTTCAATAGAATGATAAACTTCTCCAACCGGAACATCAGCTTCACCCATTACAATTTTGAAGTGATAAATTAAAGCTTCCATGTTGTTGTAAACTTCAACTTTTGGAGGTAAGAAAAATTCAGGAACGTCAGCGAAGAATTTACCTTCAGGTAAATTATCTAATGCTTGTTCAATGATTTTTAAACTTTCTCTGATTTCTTGTTGACGAACCATGAATCTATCATAAGTATCACCATTTACTCCAACAGGAATGGTAAAATCAAAATCCTGGTATGAAGAATAAGGATTCATCACCCTTACATCATAATCAACACCGGTTGCTCTTAAATTCGGACCGGTAAATCCATAGTTTAAAGCTCTTTCAGCACTAATAGGTCCGGTACCGATGATTCTATCCATGAAAATTCTGTTTCTTTCAAGAAGATTACAGAATTCAGCAAAGACTTTAGGGAAATTAGCTAAGAAATCTCTGATACTTTGAATAACTTCTTTGCTGAAATCTCTTTCCATACCGCCAATTCTACCAATATTAGTAGTTAATCTGGCACCACAAATCGATTCGAAAATATCATAAATCTTTTCACGCCATTGGAATACATAGGTAAATCCGGTTAAAGCACCGGTATCAACAGCAATTACAGAATTACAAACCAAATGGTCTGAAATTCTGGCAAGTTCCATGATGATTACACGCATGTAGTCGACACGTTTAGGCATTTCAACACCTAAAAGTTTTTCAACTGTCATGTGCCATCCCATATTATTAATGGGAGAGGAGCAATAGTTTAATCTATCAGTAAGCGGAGTTACTTGGTAGTAAGGTCTATGTTCAGCAATTTTTTCGAATGCTCGGTGTATATATCCAATGGTTTGTTCGGAGTCAACAATGATTTCTCCATCCATTGTTAGGACATTCTGGAAGATACCGTGAGTTGCAGGATGAGTTGGCCCTAGATTCAGCGTGGTATATTCTCTTTTCTCCTGATCGAGTGAAATTAATGTGTCGTTTTGCATGATATTATCTGCCAAAATAGGTATCGTCTTTATCTGTTCTGGTTCCATCTTCTAAAGGATATTCCTTTCTTAAAGGGAAATAATCCATTTCATCCACATTTAAAATTCTTTTTAGGTTTGGATGTCCGTTGAAAATGATTCCGTAAAAATCAAATGTTTCTCTTTCTTGCCAATTTGCAGCGCTATATAAAGGAGTAATACTCGGAATAAAAGCTTGGTCGTTGGGCATGAAACATTTAATTCTAATTCTTAAATTATGAATTAAACTATGCACATGGTACACAACACCTAATTCTTTTCCAATATTTTGAGGATAATGAATTCCACACAAATCAGTTAAAAACTGCATTTGAATTGAAGGGTGATTGTACAAATATTTCAATAAATCCAGAATTTTACTTGATTCTAATTCAATGGTTAATAAACCATAAGGTTCATCAGCAGAAATTAGCGATTGGCCAAATTCTTCCTGAATTTCTTTTAGTAAATATGCGTTATTGATTTCAGTCATTATTCTATACCGTAAGAAGCCATTAATGCTTGATATTCTGGCGAATTTCTGCGACGCAAAGATTCATTTTTTACTAATTCCTGAATTTTGGTAATACCATCAATGATTTGTTCCGGACGTGGAGGGCAACCTGGAACGTATACATCAACCGGAACTACTTTATCAATACCTTGTAAAACAGAGTAAGTATCAAAAATACCTCCACTAGAAGCACAAGCTC
>JBIPMI010000195.1:0-5939 GCA_044369215.1 Bacteroidia bacterium
ATTATCAGGATGAACCATATCTGTAACATCAGTTGCTGTTCCACCTGTGCTTAAATTAGCAGTAGGTTTCAACCACAATTCTTCATCTTTTGGAAGCACTGAATCAAGCGTCAATCCTTTTTTGTTCAAGATATCCATGGTAAAATCATCAACCTTAATTGAGGTTAATGTTTTCTCATGTCCGTAACCTCTTCTTGGGTCGAGGTTGGTGATATCAATAAGTTCTTGAATGCTATGTTTTCCATCACCCATAACCGCAGCGGGTTTGCGAATGGCAGCCGCAACAAATTTGTAATTGATAACCAAAACGCGGTGATCCTGACCAGTAATAAAACGCTCAACAATTACACCACGTGAGTATTTTTTAGCTGCTTCCAAACCTCTAACAGCATCTTCATAATTGCGGATATCTGTAGTAGCTCCTTTACCATGATTGCCATCAACAGGTTTGGTAACAATTGGATATTTAATACTTTCTATCGCCGCTTGTAAACCTTCTTCTGTATAAACAATTCTTCCTTTTGGTACCGGAATTTCTGCTGCTTCCAATAGATTTTTAGTTTCCTCTTTATCGCATGCAATATCAACAGCTATGCTTCCTGTAGTGCTGGCAATGGTGGCACGAATTCTCTTTTGGTTAATACCATAACCCAACTGAACCAATGAGCGTTTGTTTAAACGGATATAAGGAATTCCTCTGGCAACAGCTTCATCAACAATGCATCCGGTGCTTGGTCCCAGGCGTTCGTCTTCACGAATTTCTCTTAAAGTTTGAATGTCTTCATCCAAAGAAAATTCTTCACCCGAAATTAAATATTCAGCAATCTTCACAGCAGCTCTTGCGGCATAAACACCGGCTTTTTCTTCCATGTAATTAAAAACCACATTGTATACACCTTCTTTCGAAGCGCCTCTGGTTCTTCCAAACCCACAATCCATTCCGGCCAATGTTTGAAGTTCCAAAGCAATATGTTCAATAACATGGCCCATCCAGGTGCCTTCTTTTACTCGCATAAAGAATCCACCGGCAGTGCCTTCAGAGCACCTGTGAGAGTACATACTTGGGAATTTAGCTTCCAATCTCTCTGAAAATCCCTCAATTACATTGGTTGGTTTTTGTTCTAAGTCTTCAAGATCAAGACGCATTTGAATAAGTTTGTGGCGACGTACACTCCAGTAATTTGGGCCACGCATAACTTTAATATCTAGTATTCTCATGATAAAGGGATTGTTATTTTTTAAAGCCATTTAGTTCTAATTGGAAGGGCTTCATAAACAATTATAAATAATTAATAAGTCAATTGCCAATTTATGGGCGCCTTTATTAATTTCATTGGTAATCTTGACAATTTTCGCTGTAGATTTTTTACTTTATTCCACTAAAATTTGTGAAAAATGTAAAGGCTTTACTGAATTTGTTATATTCAAAGGTTAAAATTAACCATGGAAAAGAGCATTTCATTTTTTATTGTTGATGATGAACCCAGAACTCTTGAGACTTTGAGTAAATCATTGGCATTCTTTTTACCAATGTTGAAATCGTTGGAACGGCAATCAATATCAATGATGCATTCAGTTTCATCAATCAAAGAAAACCACAACTGGCTTTTTAGACATTGAAATGAGTAGGGAAAACGGAACCTAGATTATTCAATTGGCCTGTAGTATAGAATTTGGCTTATTGGAAAAAATATTAACAGGTTTGAGTTTTGCTGTCTTAATTGTTTCAGTTTATTACTTTGGTGAAATACCATTTAAGTCGTGGTTATTAATTCTATCACTTTGGCTAATAAGGGATTTGGTCATTACATAATGTAAATCAATCTTTTAACATTTAAGCTTTGGTTGGGATAAATATTTGTATTCAAAAGCACAAAATGAGCGTACGAATTTGGCTTAAAATCTAATTTTGGGAGATTTCTTGGTTTTGTATTAAAAGTTTTTGGTTTTCTTTGCCGCCTCAACATTTTAGCTAAAGATTTTGGAATTACCTAAAGGAAAGCTCATCTCCATTGGCGGAGCAGAGGATAAAGGAACTGATTTAGAAACAGGATTTGTACAAAGAAATCGCCTCAATTTTTTTGAATTGGGTATTCTAAAAAGAATTGTGGATGAAGTTGGTGGTCCAGAAAAACGCATAGAGGTGATAACAACAGCGTCTTCAATTCCTGAAGAAGTGGGCGAAAATTACCTGAGTGCTTTTGGGAAAATTGGCTGTACCAATATTGGTATCATGCACATCAAAAAACGCGAAGAAGTTACAATTCCTGAATACATTGAAAGAATTAAGGCTTGTGATGCTGTGATGTTTTCTGGTGGCGACCAATTGCGTTTAACAAGCATTTTTGGTGGAACAGAAATCTATCAGATTCTTCACGATCGTTTTAATGATGAAGAGGGATTTATAGTGGCTGGAACCAGCGCCGGTGCAATGGCCATGAGTAATACCATGATTTATCAGGGTAAAAGCGATTTGGCTCACTTGAAAGGTGAAGTAAAATTAACAACTGGATTGGCATTCATTGGTAATGTTATCATCGATTCACATTTTGATAAAAGAGGAAGATTCAATCGCTTAGCGCAAGCTGTTGCAAGTAATCCTCAATGTATCGGAATTGGTTTGGGTGAAGATACCGGAGTGATTATTACAGCTGGAAACCGTTTGGAAGTTGTTGGAAGCGGTGCTGTTGTTATTGTTGATGGAAGAGATATTCGTCACACCAATATCACTGATGTTTCAATAGGTGAACCGATTTCGGTTGAGAACATCAAAGTGAATATTTTGGTGAGAGGCAATGCTTATTTGTTAAAAGAAAGAAAATTTGAAGTAGAAGCTGTTCATGCTTCTTAATCTTTAATAACTTGAAAATGTACCGATAAGGATTTTCTACTTCTTATCGGTACAATTTATAAAAATTGATGGCGTTTAAGAACCATGTCAATTTTCAACTTATCAGGACTTATCGTTCAATTATTTGTTTTGGGATTTTTCATTTACCTGTTTTTTCAAACAAGTAAAAGGGCTTAATTACCTGTAAATCTCAATTTGTTCTCCGTTTTTGGAATGTTTAAAGCCTCTGTACATGCCTTCAGAGTTAAAACTCATACAGATGTTTCCTTTTGCATCTAAGGCAACCAAACCACCTTCACCACCCAAGTCTACTAGTTTCTTGTTTACAACCTCCTCACAGGCATCATTTAGGTTTAAACCTTTGTATTCTATTAAACAACTTACATCGTAAGCTACAACGGCTCTAATGAAATATTCTCCATGACCGGTGCAACTTACCGCACAGGTTTTATTGTTGGCATAAGTTCCGGCACCAATCATAGGTGTATCGCCAACACGACCATATTTTTTGTTGGTCATGCCACCTGTTGATGTTGCAGCAGCTATATTTCCGTTCATATCTAATGCAACAGCACCAACGGTACCAAATTTCTTTTCGCCTGTTTCTTGTTTGTCCGAATGATCTAGTTGGTATGAATCACTGTCTTTTACATCCTGCCATTGTTTATAGCGACCTTCCTCATAAAAATAACTATCCCCTTCAATTTTTAGTCCCATAGATTGCGCATAGTTTTCAGCATCAATTCCGCTTAAAAACACGTGTCCTGATTTTTCTTTAATAACTCTTGCAAACTGAACCGGATTTTTTACGCGACTAACTCCACTCACGGCGCCTGCCTCTAAATTAGAACCATCCATAATGCTGGCATCCATTTCATGAGTTCCTTTATTGGTAAAAACAGCACCTTTTCCGGCATTGAATAAAGGAAAATCTTCCAAAGTACTTACTGCAGCTTCAACTGCATCTATACTGCTTCCACCATTTTCAAGTATTTGATATCCTGCGTCTAAAGCTGCTTTTAAACCCGATTTGTATTCCTTTTCTTTAGCCTCTGTCATCAAAGATTTGAGAATAGTTCCCGCACCACCGTGAATAGCTATGCAAAATGGCTTTGTGTTTTGTTCCATTCAACAAAATTCTTCTTTATAAGTGAATTGCCAAATTTTCCTTCGAAATCTTATTTGAATCATTGTAAAATAAAGAAAATATTAAAGTGCGACATTTTAAGAATTTTTGACTTTTTCTGTTTCATTTTGGGAAATTCCGACATTTTGGATTTTGCGATTGTTGCCTTGTTTGGAAGGAATTTTTACATAACTTTCCCCTTGTCTGATTTCTATGCCAATTTTTACTTAAAAATGAGCCTTATCTCAACAATAAATTCACAAATTCGAATTGCGACATTTTTGAATAACCCGCATTAAAATAGGTTTTTATGCGAAATAAGGTGTTGGGAGGCTATTCAGTATCCCAATTAAAAATGCTAATAAAATAGATTTTAGTCTTCAGATGAATTTACCTTGGAAACCCATTTTGGCCGTTTCTCAAAAAGCTTTCATCACTCAGGGTTTTAAGGAAGGAAATGAGCTGGGATTTTTCGTTTGAACCGAGTTCAATTTTCTTTTTCAAATATTTTGATAGGGTTTTACTATCATAAATATTCGCTGAATAGTGAAACATCACCATCTCCAGATTCTGATACCTGCCATCGTGCATGTAGGGATAAGAGAACTCGATGTTTCTTAAACTAGGTACTTTGAATTTGTACAAATCGCTTTCTTTCTGACTGATTTTTTTTCTGCCAATGTCATTCAGATTTGTATCCGGTTCTAATCCGTTGTTTTCAAATTCATTATTGGTAAACAAAGGCTCTGTATGACAAACAGCACAATTCGATTTAAACAATTCGTATCCTTTGGCTTCTGCTTCAGTAAAGCTAAATCCTGCTTCTTTTCTTTGAATTTTATCGTATTTAGAACTTGCACTTACCAGAGTGAGCATAAATTGTGAAAGTGCTTTTAATGTTCTTTCACCACTCACTAAGCTATCGCCATAAGCTAGTGTAAACAGCTTTTTGTACCTGTTTTTCTTTTGTAAACGATTCACCACATCTGCTATATTACTAGCCATTTCATCGGGATGTGAAATGGGTGCCAAGGCCTGTGCATCTAAATGGTGAATCGCTCCATCCCACATGAAACTTTTTTGCCAGGCAAGGTTCATTAATGCAGGTGAATTTCTGGTCCCGATTCTATCCTCTATTCCATGACTCAAAGTATGGTCGGTATGTGTAAAAGCTGTAAATGGAGAATGACAAGAGGAGCATGAAATGCTGTTATCGGCTGATAAAATGGGGTCATAAAAAAGTGTTCTTCCAAGAAAAATTTTCTCTTTTGTTAAAGGATTTTTACTGAAATCGTAATTCGGTTTTGGCCAGTTTGTAGGAACCTTAAATAGGCTTTCATCGGGCAATTTAAATGATGCCAACACAACCATTATCAAACACATAAATACAAGACTTTTTTTCATTTGAATGAGTTGGCTAAATCTTTTGAAAGCTTCACGGCCATTGCGCTCGGACTCATCACCTCCGCTTTGTTTTCAATGGGAAGTTTAGAAACGAAATCCTCTAGATTAAATACTATTTCTATCTTATTTGAAAAGCTTCGTTTTAGACTGATTTGTTGCACACATAAAAATGGTTCCAAATATCCACCTAAATGGTAGGAGAAACTTCCTGTTTTGTTTTTAGAAAGACTGCTTTTTCCTTCAATTTTAAAATTGATGTAACCACTTTGCCAGGTCCAGTACATGCCCTTAACCGGATCTAAATCACCACCCATAATTCCTGAAAAATTGGTGCTGCTATCGATTCCAATATTCATCCTGATTTCATCAAATTGGATATTATTTCCCTTTAAATCAAATGAACAACTCAAACTATCATTTAAATTGATGAGGTGAAAACTATTTTCTTCTTTGTAAACCAACTTTCCTTTTTGATACAATTCAATATCAGAAAAATAAAATTTACAAAGACTGATTTGAATGGAATCGTTTTTAGAAGAAAGGAAATATTTCTTTTCA
>JBIPMI010000196.1:0-5929 GCA_044369215.1 Bacteroidia bacterium
ACAAACCCATATTCCTTGGCATGGGAAACCACTTTTTTAAATACTTCTTCAGACATAGCCGCGAAAATAGTGATTTTGATTGAAAATGGCGTGTTGAATCGGTATTACGAATGATTATATATTGCATCGTTGGGATGGACGGCCGTCCATCCCTGTTCATCCCTGCAATGCCATCCCCATCCCTAACAACCATTTTTATTGTATTCCCTTTTGAAAAGCACCTTATTGTCGTGGGCAATAGAGTCGCCACTGATAATCAAATAGGGATGGTTATGAGAATATCCTGCGCTGCGGCTTCTTAAGAATATTTTGTCATTCACTTTTAAAGTACTGATGGACGGCCGTCCATCCCTAACTAACTCAAATCCTTTAGGACTGAATTGCATCATGTATTCCTCACCTTCAATTTTTACAATGAGCCATTTTGGACCATTTGCTGGAGCATTTTCACGCTGAAAGGTAATAGAAGTTACAATAGCTTCCATTTCGCTGTAATCTTTGATGTACTTTTTTATTTTATCATGACTGGCATGAACCTTTTTACCCGCTGGAGATGCTTCCCAATCTTTGAACTTTTTACCTTCAGGCGATGCTTCCCATTTTTTCCTTTCCTCCAAAGCAGCTTTTTTTTCTGCCTCAGTCATTTGTCTGGGAACAGCAGGTTTGGCTTCGGATGTCGCTTCTGTTTTTATTTCACTATTGGTACATGCATAGAACAATCCATTTACCATAAATACTGATACAATCAGCAATAACAAGCTTCTTTTCATAGGTTTCTTCTCCTTAATGATGGTTGGTTTTTATATCTCGACAAGTAGTGATGGACCGCAGTCCATCCTTGACAAGTAGTGATGGACCGCAGTCCATCCTTGACAAGTAAAGATGGACCGCCGTCCATCCTAGGCAAATTAGGTTTTAGTTTATGATTCAATCTGTTCAAAAATCCCAAATGCATTTTTTCGTATCCTATCTTCCTAAAATCGAATTCCAACTGAATATGATGATGACAGCACAAATCAATAAGGAGATAATGAGTGGTTTTAATATTGATTTTTTAGGATAATTTCCCGAACCAGGAATTAATGTTTTCTGGAAATGATCAGCCAAAATTTTACCTCCAATATAATTGATGGCCAAGGTTAACAAGGCCATTGGTTTTGAAGGAATCATCACAATTACCAATGTGGCTATAAAATACAATATGGCAAATATACTCACCATTTTTGCAGCTTGTTTATTGCCAACTGCCCTTAGGTTGGATACCAGTAATGCTGCTCCAAAAATAGAGGAGAACAAAATTGAAAAGGCAATGATATTCAGCCTAGAATAAATCTGAATATCATTACTTTCTATTTCTTTTTCTACGGAATATGTTTCTATTTTTTCTTCTTCCATTAATTTTTTGCTTTCAGCATGCCCTAATTGCTTTCATCATGAACGTATAAGACACTCACCGCTCCTGAAAGCATAAATATTCCTGCCAATACAATGGCGTAAATTGCATTGTTGTTATAAAGTGAATGTACTATTGGTCCACCTACAATACCATTAATAATTTGTGGGATGGTAATGAAGAAATTAAAAATCCCCATATAAACACCCATTTTGGCTGATGGTAATTTACCTGCCAATATCGCATAAGGCATAGCTAAAATAGATGCCCAGGCAAATCCAACTCCAACCATCGAAAACAATAAATCGGTTTTATCATCCGCAAAATACATGCTGATTAATCCAATTCCACCTGCAATTAATGAGAAAGCATGTGTTTTTTTCTTGCCAATCATGGCAGCAATTCTCGGTAACATCAATGCATAAATCGCACTTACTCCATTGTATACGCCAAAGATTATTCCTGTCCAGTTTTGTGCATCTCTAAACTGATCACTGCTGGTATCATCAATCGATAATCCATAAACATGGTGTGCAATAGCAGGTGTTGTAAATACCCACATACTAAACAATGCAAACCAGGAGAAGAACTGCACCAAACCCAATTGTTTCATGGCTTTTGGCATGTTAGCAAAGTCTTTGAAGATTTCAGAAAATTCAGATTTTGTTTCTTCTTTCTGACCATTATACAAAGCCATTTCTGCCGGAGAATATTCTTTGGTGAAAATCACAGTAATTAAAATACAAGCAAGGAATACAATGGCTCCAACATAAAATGAGTAAGTCACATTATCTGCTACCATTCCTGCTGGTGCCGAAGATGAAACTCCGAAATAGTTGAACATGATATATGGCAACCACGATCCAACTACTGCTCCAATCCCAATTAAAAAGGTTTGAATAGAAAAGCCCAATGTTCTTTGTTTGTCTGATAAATTATCTGCTACCAATGCCCTGAATGGTTCCATAGCAATATTGATACTAGCATCCATAATCATCAACATGCCTGCGCCAATCATCAATGCAGATTTGGCTTGAAAAAATGATGCTGAATTAGGTAATAACAACAAGGCTAAACAGCAAAGAATTGTACCAATCATGATATAGGGTTTTCTTCTTCCAAATTTGCCCCAAGTATTATCGCTGTAATGTCCGATAATAGGTTGTACTATCATTCCGGTTAAAGGCGCTACTAGCCAGAACCATGATAATTGCTCAACATGAGCACCATAGTTTTGTAAAATACCGCTGGCATTTCCGTTTTGTAATGCAAATCCGAATTGAATTCCCATGAATCCAAAACTCATGTTGAATATTTGTAAGAGACTGAGATGTGGTTTTTCTACTTTAGTCATTTTTTCATTGGTTTTAGGTAAAGATATAAAAAGACCTCATTCTTTGCGAATGAGGTCTGCTTTTATTGAATAGATAAACGAATACTTTCTCCTTTTTTTAATACAATTTGTTTTTCATACACTTCACAAATCAATTCTTCTTTTTCGTTTTGTTGAAGTACAATTTCTTCTTTACTCACACTTACTTTTATATTGGCATTTCTGTAATGAACTAAGAAGCTGAATCCTGTCCATTGTTCAGGTAACATTGGAGAAAAGTTCAATAAATTATTTTTGATTCTTAGTCCACCAAAGCCCATTACAACTGCCATCCAAGTGCCAGCCATACTGGTAATATGTAAACCTTCATGAACTTCTCTGTTGTAATCATCTAAATCCAATCTTGATGTTCTCAGGTACATTTCATAAGCCTTTTCTTTGTAACCAAGTTTAGCAGCTTGTATCACGTGTATACATGGAGATAATGATGATTCATGAACAGTTCTTGGTTCGTAGAAATCAAAATTTCTTTGTAGGGTTTCTTTATCGAAATGGTCTTCAAACAAAAACAATCCTTGTAATACATCTGCTTGTTTAATGAAGCACGACCTCAATATTCTATCCCAGCTCCAGTGCTGGTTGATAGGTCTTTCAGCCGGATTTAAATCTGCTGCCATTATTTGTTCTTTATCTAAGTAGCCTTCTTGTTGTAAGAAGATGCCCATCTCATCATCCTTGGCAAAAAACATATTGTTCCAGATATGCTCCCATTTGTTCAACTCTTCTTTTTGCAAAGAGGTTTTTGAAACAAAATTTTGGTAATAAGCCGATTGATTTTTCTCTAAATAATCAATAACCTCAGCTGTATATTTCAAACACCACATGGCGATATAACTCGTATACCAGTTATTGTTTACGTTGTTTTCATATTCATTTGGTCCGGTAACACCATGCATTACATATTGCTTTTTGGCATCCGACCAATGCACTCTTTGTGCCCAGAATCTGCTGATACCTAAAAGTACTTCAGCTCCACCTTCACTTAGATAAGATAAATCGCCTGTGTACAAGGCATATTGGAAAACTGCAAATGCAATGGCTCCATTACGGTGAATTTCTTCAAAAGTAATTTCCCATTCATTGTGACATTCTTCTCCGTTCATTGTCACCATTGGATACAATGCTGCTCCCTTTGTAAAGCCTAATTTTGCTGCATTTTCAATGGCTTTGTCTAATTGTTTATAGCGATATACCAACAATTGTTTAGAGATAGCAGGGTCAGATGTTCCTAAGTAAAAAGGAATACAATAAGCTTCCGTATCCCAATAGGTAGAACCGCCGTATTTCTCTCCGGTAAAGCCTTTCGGACCAATATTAAATCTTGGGTCTCTGCCTGTATAAGTTTGATGTAATTGGAAAATATTAAAACGAATTCCTTGTTGTGCTGCGGTATCACCCTGAATTTGGATATCACCATTCTTCCAGATTTCTTCCCAAGAATTGATATGTCTTTGTTTCAAAGTATCATATCCCATTTCATAAGCTTTTTGAATTCCAGCTTCACATGCTTTTTCTATTTCATTGTTGTCATAATACAAACTTGATACAATAGAAACATACTTTTCAAAGGTATAAGTTTTGCCTTTTTCGAATTGAATGCTGCTGCTGCTTTGTGCCTTCCATTCAGCGCTAGAGTAAGTTGTTGATTGTATTTCATTACCATCAACATCTAATCTTACTTTGAAACCTTCGCAAACTTCAAAATTTAATTTGTTGGTTTTAGAACGAAGTAAGGCATAATCTGAACCATGTTTTTCATTCACCCTGCTCCAGAATATTTCATCGTAATTAGAGTCTTTGTTTTTAACATAAGAATCAATCAAAGCATTCCATTTTACAGCAGCATTTTCATGTGCTTTAATTTGATAACGGATACAAGCAATTTCATCATCTTCTCTGCTCATGAAACGTTCAACAAACACATCAAACTTTTTACCGGTGCTTGTTTGATAAGAAAAGCTTCTTTGTAATAAGCCTTCTTTCATATCCAAAACACGTTTGAAGTTAGAAGGTCTGTTAGCAAATAAATCCATTGACTCACCATCAATTTGAATATCCATACCAATCCAGTTCGGACTGTTTAATACCTTGGCGAAATATTCAGGATAACCGTTTTTCCACCAGCCCACGCGGGTTTTATCAGGATAATAAACTCCTGCTACATAAGAACCTTGTAGTGATTTTCCACTGTATTTTTCTTCAAACATGGCTCTTTGTCCCATCTTTCCATTTCCAATACTGAAAATACTTTCAGCTGCTTCATGAAATGCTGGGTCAAATCCTTCTTCAATAATTTGCCATTCGTTTTGTTTAAAGTAATCTTTCATCGCTTAAAATTTTATCTGATTTAATTTTTCAAAACTCAATCCTTCTAGTGAAGGAAATACAATATCTGCTTGTGTTAATACATCTTCACTTCCAATTCCGATGGCATAAAATCCACCAGTTTTTGCAGCCTGAACGCCACTTATTGCATCTTCAAATACTATACATTCTTCAGGCTTACAACCTAAAGAATCAGCTCCCATTAAAAATACTTCTGGGTCTGGTTTAGATTTAGAAGTTTTTGTTCCATCAATAATGGCATCAAAGTATTTGTAGATATCAACTCTTTCGAGAATCAATACCGCATTTTTACTAGCTGAACCCAAAGCAATTTTACAACCATTGGCTTTTAAATCTGCTAATAATTCTTTTGTATTTGGAAGAACTTCTTCAGCATTCATTTGATGAACGAGTTCGAGGTACCATTCATTTTTATTGAACATCCATTCGGTTCTTTGCTCTAATGTGGCACTTACTCCGCCTTTTTTTAGTATCACATCCAATGATGCATCTCTCGACAATCCCTTTAGTTGTTCATTGTCATGTTCATTAAAATCAACTCCTAATTCATTTGCCAATCTTCTCCAGGCAATAAAATGGTATTTCGCTGTATCCACCAGCACTCCATCTAAATCAAAAATACAAGCCTTCATGTTCTGTTTAAATTGCTAATTAACATCAAATCCCTTGCTCTATTAAGGATTTGAACAAGTTAGCAACATAATAATTTTTTAGTTAAGAATAAATTCAAATGTGATTTTTTACGATTCAACTTGCAAAATTTCACCACTATTGAAATTCTGTTTTTGTTTCTTTCA
>JBIPMI010000197.1:0-5923 GCA_044369215.1 Bacteroidia bacterium
CAAAAGCCCAAATTGGTGGATATGGAAGAGGTGGATTACAGGTTGAATGGGGACAATATCCCGATGAAACCCGTAGTTTAGAAGCAGGAATTACTGTTGATGCTTTTTTAAATGGATTACCAATGATGGCAAAACAACCTTATGATAACAGGTTTATTGGTTTTTACTTAGCATTTAATTGGGGATATAAGAATTAAAATGATTGAATTACCGGTTTTAGGAGAAGAAAAGGCAAAAAAACCTTCTTGGTTAAAAGTAAAATTGCCTACAGGAGAAAATTATAGAAGAGTTCGTCAACTTGTTGACCACTATAAATTACATACAATCTGCGAAAGTGGAAATTGTCCTAACATGGGTGAATGTTGGGGAGAAGGTACTGCAACTTTTATGATTTTAGGAAATACCTGTACTCGCTCATGTTCATTTTGTGCAGTAGCAACAGGTAGGGCAAATGATTACGATTTAACAGAGCCTCAAAGGGTAGCAGATGCTATTAAGTTAATGAATGTAAAACATGCTGTTATTACTTCAGTTAATAGAGATGAACTTCCTGATAAAGGAGCAAAGGTTTGGGCTGATACCATTAGATTAATTAAAAGAGAAAGTCCGGGTACCACTATGGAAACCTTGATTCCTGATTTTCAAACCCGCTGGGATTTACTTTACCAGGTTATTGATGAAAAACCGGAAGTAGTTTCTCATAATATGGAAACTGTCAAAAGACTTTATAGAAGAGTCCGTCCTCAGGCTAAATATGAAAGAAGTTTAGAGCAAATTAGACTAACAAAAGGTAGAGGACTAAGAACTAAAAGTGGTGTGATGTTGGGATTAGGTGAAACTGAAGCTGAAGTTCTTGAAATTATGGATGATCTTGTAGCTAATGGATGTGATGTTTTAACCTTAGGTCAATATTTGCAACCTACTAAAATGCATTTAAATGTTGAAGAGTTTATAACTCCGGATCAATTTGCATTTTATAAAGAGGCAGGTTTGGCTAAAGGATTTAATTATGTAGAGTCGGGAGCCTTGGTTAGAAGCTCGTATCATGCTGAAAAACATATTTAATTAATTGTTATTCTGAATTAATTGGATTTTTTGCAGGAGATTGTAAGTAATTTCCATTTCAAAAGATATCTTTGTTTATCATGGCAGCGATTGAATTATCAGATTCTTCCGGTTTAAATTTACGAACAGAAATTTTGGTTATTGATGACGATTCAATAACTATCTTTCTTGCAAAAAAAACAATTCAATCTTTTAAAACAGATACTATTATCATTTCATTTCAGGATGGCAGAAATGCTTTACAATATCTAATCGACAGGAAGGCAAAAAATAAACTAATTATTCTTCTTGATATCAATATGCCTGATTATTCCGGTTGGGATTTTTTGAATGATTATATAGCTAACCAATTTAATGCAGCTGTTTTTATGTTCACCAGCTCTATCGATCCTTTCGATTTAGCTAAATCGAAAACGTATACCACTGTAAAAGGATTCATTTCAAAACCTTTAAACAAGGAAAAATTAGAGGAAATTTTTAAAGACTCAAAATAATGAGCTCATTTAGAGCAGTTTAATTTAGAGCCAATTTATTTGTATATACAAATAATGTTATTACATTTGTGTAATAATATGAGCTATATGAATAAAACAATTACATTTTCTAAAGTAATTAAAGCCGGATTTTTGGCAGGATTAATTTCTGCTTCTATTAATACTATTTGGAATCAATTGGGGATTTTAATAATGAATATTTCAGGATTACCTAAAGGATTTTCTGTAGCAGTTGTGATGTCATCAATATTCCCGGTTTTATTAGCATCTATCATTTACTTTTTATTGATTAGAAATTTTACCAGAGGCTATTTATTATACATGTTTTTAGGAGTTTCTTTTATGTTGTTAAGTAATTTTCCTGCATTTGAAACAACACTGCCTGATGGAACTCCAACTCCTGCAAATTTTGCTCTTTTAGTTATACCAATGCATTTTGTAGCAGGCTTATCAGCTTTGTATTTAATTCCTTTCAAAACCAGAAATACCAATAAAACTAATATTGAAATTTAATGGACAATACAATCAATCATTCAATTCATCAACTAATTGAAAATAGAAAAAGTATCAGAGGATTTGTATCTTATCATATTTCAGAAGATGAGCTAAATTCATTATTTGAAGCTGCCAGATGGAGCTTTAGTGCTGTAAACGAGCAGCCTTGGAGTTATGTTTATGCTACTTCAGAAAATGAAAATTCTTTCCAACAATTGCTATCAGTTTTGGCACCTGCAAATCAAGCATGGGCAAAAAAATCATCGGTTTTAATTGCAGTTTTGGCTAAGCTTAATTATACTAAAAACAATACACCAAATGCTATGCGCTTACACGATGTTGGTGCTGCAAATATGGCTATGGCTTTACAAGCAGTTGATTTGGGTTTACAATTACATCCAATGGGTGGATTTGATAAGGATAAGCTTAAATCACTTATAAGCATCTCTGAAGATTATGAACCGATACTAATGATGGCAATAGGGAAAAAAGGTGAGAATCCGGATTTACTTCCCCATCAATTAGATTCTGAGTATAATCGTGGTTCCAGATTTTCTATAGAAGAATTTGCTAAAAAAATATAATTTACATTTATTTTATCCTATGGAAAATATTATCAAAACATATGAAACAGATGAAATTTCTGTAACATGGAAACCCTCTCTTTGTTCACATTCTACAAATTGCTGGAATGGTTTAAGTGAAGTATTCAATCCACGTCTTAAACCTTGGGTTGACTTAACAAAAGCAAATGCAGATAAAATCATGAAACAAATTGATATGTGTCCAAGTGCTGCTTTATCTTATATCAAAAAAACAAATCAGACTAGCACAACAAATCAAACAGAAAGTACAGAAGAAACCATTGTTGAAATCGTACCAAATGGTCCTGTTTTAGTATATGGAAATATTACTGTTAAGGATACCGCCGGGAATCTAACAAGTAAAAATAAGGTAAGTGCATTTTGTCGCTGTGGTGCTTCTTCAAACAAACCTTATTGTGATGGAACCCATCGTAAAATTGATTTCAAAGATCCACAATGAGGAAGTTTTTAATCATTAGTTTTTTCATTTTAATTCACTTATCAATGAGCGCAAAACCTCAGATTATTTATGTTTTCGATCCTATGTGTGGTTGGTGTTACGGCTTTTCAAACACAATAAAAGAGGCAGAAAAGCAATATGGAGCAGATTTCGATTTTAAAATCATAAGTGGTGGAATGGTTTTGGGTGAAAGGGAAGGGCCTATTGGTGATTTTGCCGACTATATCCTTTCGGCATATACAAGAGTTGAGGAGTATTCAGGTATGATATTTGGTCAGCCTTATATCGACCAATTAAAAACCAAATCATTGCATACTTCATCCATGTTACCTTCAATAGCATTGGCTATTGTAAAAAGTATGGACAGTACAAAAGCCATTCAATTTGCTTCTGCAATTCAACAGGCACATTTCCAACAAGGCAAAAACCTAAGCGATTCAAGTTCGTATGAAAAGATTTTAATCGATTTGAATTTAAACAAAGATGAATTTTATCTCAAGTTAAAATCAGGTGAATTTGAAACGAAAGCGAAGGAAGGTTTTGAGGAATCACATTATTTAGGAGTAAATGGATATCCAGCTATTCTGGCTTTAGTTAATGGGAAATATTATTCAATAGCCAAAGGGTTTATTGATAAAAAGAACCTGTTCGAAATCCTGGAAAAAGTAAAAGCTATTAAAGATTAAGAAAGGGATATTTCATTTTGATTTCCTTTTCTTTTTCCGATAATTTATTGATGAATTGTTGATGTTCAGTCGTTCCTTCATGTAAAATCCGGTGATTTTTTAGCATGAAAAACTGGTTCAATTCCTTGATTGCTTCTTTGGAGTTTTTGTCGAAATAATTATGGATAAATTTTTCCCAAACATATTGAATGGCTTGTTCATTCGGATGTGCCATATCATTCCCATAAAACCTGTAATCTCTTAGTTCATCCTGAACGATTTCAAATGCAGGGAAATAAGTGCACTTTTCAATTTTGCATAGTTCATTTATCGCCAGAAGTAGGGTTGATTTACTTAAGTTATTCTCGTGAATTCCGTCTTTTAAATATTTAACCGGACTAACAGTAAAAATGAAATTTAAATCAGGGTTTAATGTTTGAATTTGTTGAATGCAATTTTTCCATTCAATAACAATTTCGTTGATGCTTAATAATCTTTTTCGAAAGGATTTTGCCGGTATCTTGTGGCAATTAGCAACTATTTGATTTGTTTCAATGAGTTCATAAGCGAATGCTGTTCCAAAAGATATGATTAGATAATTAGCATCTTTAAGACTTTGGTATTGCTTTTTATTCTTTTCACTGATGAACCTGAAGAGTTCTTGTTTGTCTTTTTTGTAAACAGAACCATGGTGATTCCAAGAAAGGTAAATTCCGTTTGTTTCCAGAACTTGAGAATCAGTAGGGATCTCCTGGTTTAATATTTGTTGAAATGCTTTACTAAGGCTAATTGGATTAAATAAAATACCGTGATATAGAAACTCCTGATTCAACATTAAATCTTGCATTTTGGAAGCCATATTTTCTGCAAAGCATGAGCCTGCGAAAAAAAAGCTGCTATCAAAACTAAGCAGTGAATCAGGAACTTTTATTGGGAATTCAATTTTGAAATCCATTTTTATTTGATTAGTTTAAGTCCGGCTAATGATGATTCATCTCCAGGGTTAGTTAATAAACAGCGGTTAAACAACATTTTTGCTTCTCTTGTATTACCGGATAAATACTGTGCCCAGGCTAACAAGTTCAAACCATCATATGAGAACGGATACAAATTTACAACTTTTTGTAAATATGGAATTGATTTAGGGTATTCTTTTCTGTTATAGTAAATTAATCCAATTTTATAATTAACCAATGTATTGGACGGATCAATTTTTAGAATACCAATGTATTGATTTAGAACCTCATCCCAGTTACCTAAAGCCGATAATGGATATACCAAGCCGAATTTTGGTTCAATAGCATAGGGCATTAATGCAGCAGCTTTTTTATACATTTTTATTGATTCTAAATGCTGTCCATCATTGTATAATAACCAACCTAAACGAAGGTTTAATTCATATGAACTTTCTGAATAAACAGCTAATAATTCTTTAGCAGCTTTATTAAATTCACTGCTTTTTTCGAATGTATAACTGGTTTTAAATGCCATTTCCATTTTCGAGGATTGTGCAGAAAGATTAATTACAAATAGACCAAGAACAAACAATAGGATAATTGATTTTTTCATATTTTAATTGATTAGAATTTTAAAGCATAACCCAAAACAAGGTTTCTGAATTCGTAGGGTTTTGGTGGTTTGTTTTCAGTGTCAACCTCTTTTCTTTCATATTGTCCAACTAAAAACAACTCGTTTCTATAGTTTAATTTATAGTTTAATAAAAGGGTTGATTTATCAAATGTTTTATCAGGATTGTTGTTAGAAATAAATGCATCCTGTTCAACAAAATTATTTGTTTGAGCATATAGGTATTCTCCTTTTAACCAGCAATTCTTGAATAGTTTAACTGTTACGGATGGATTGATAATTGGACTTAAAACACTATCCTGGTATTGTGCATTAAGATGCATTCTTAATTGTAAAAGGTCATTTCCAAATACAAAATATGCCAAGCCAATTCCGGCTTGAAACTGTTCTTCCTCATTTAAATAACTATAACCGCCATTCATTGAAATATCGAATTTTTTATAATGTTTTAGAACACTTAAACCCATGATATAATTGTACTCATTATATACAGAGTCGTTGTTATTTAGTTGGATATTTGCCAGCAGTATAGAATAGTTGCCATTAATTTGCCAGTTAACAGATGGCTTGTAT
>JBIPMI010000013.1:0-18744 GCA_044369215.1 Bacteroidia bacterium
TGTTACCTAGCTAAAGGAAAGGCCCATTCTTCTTGAGAATGGACCCTTCTTTATTATTTTACAACTCCTAATTGTTTTCCAATTTTGGTGAAAGCCGCAATGGCTTTGTCTAAATGTTCTTTTGAGTGACCTGCACTAATTTGTACCCTAATTCTGGCTTGTCCTTTTGGAACGACAGGGTAATAAAATCCTACAACATAAATTCCTTCTTCTAATAATGCAGCTGCAAAATCCTGAGACAATTTTGCATCATACAACATGACTGGAACAATTGGATGTTCTCCTGGTTTAATATCGAATCCTGCCTCAGTCATTTTTGCTCTGAAATACTGAGTATTGTCCCAAAGAATATCTCTTAATTCAGTAGTTTCTGTTAACATATCTAAAACTGCAATACTGGCTCCAACTATTGATGGTGCTAATGTATTAGAGAATAAATAGGGTCTTGATCTTTGTCTAAGTAGTTCAATAATTTCTTTTTTACCAGAAGTAAAACCACCCATAGCTCCACCTAAGGCTTTACCTAATGTACCGGTTATGATGTCAATTTTTCCCATTACATCTCTGTACTCATGGGTTCCTCTTCCGGTTTTTCCCATAAATCCACTCGAATGGCACTCATCAACCATTACTAATGCATTGTACTTTTCAGCCAAAGTTACAATATGGTCTAATTGAGCAATTGTTCCATCCATACTAAAAACACTGTCAGTTACTATAATTCTATTTCTGCAGTGTTGAGTCACTTTTAGCTTTTCTTCAAGATCTGACATATTATTATGCTCATACCTATGACGTTCAGCTTTACATAAACGAACCCCATCAATAATACTTGCATGATTTAATGCATCGCTAATAATAGCATCTTCCTCATTAAACAATGGTTCAAATACACCACCATTCGCATCAAATGCTGCTGCATACAATATAGTATCTTCAGTGCCAAGAAATTCGGCTAGTTTTTTTTCTAATGTTTTATGAATGTCTTGTGTTCCGCAAATAAAACGAACAGAACTCATACCATATCCATGTGTATCTATGGCTCTTTTTGCTGCTTCTGTTACTTTTGGATGTGATGATAATCCCAAATAGTTATTGGCACAAAAAATGATTACTTCTTTTCCGTCTGCTAATTTTACCTCTGCTCCCTGAGGAGAAGCAATAATTCTTTCCTTTTTATAAAGTCCTGCTGATTCAATTTCTGCAAGCTCTTTTTTCAATTGATCTTGTAATCCTCCGTACATATTGTTAATTTTTGCAAACAAAAATAGGAATCATTATTGAATCACAAAGTGACTTGAAGCTAAATATCTTATTTTCCCTTTTTTAGCTTCTTCAAAGGCTATTCTTTAATAATTTTCTCAAAGAATGATTCACCATTTAATGATGCTATTTTAACAATGTAAAATCCTGAAAGTAAGGAATTCATATCGATTTTGTTTTCATAAGCTTCTATGTTTTCACTCATCACCATTTTACCATTTAAATCATAAACTGATATTTTACCATTTTTAAAGTTATGGTCGGTTTTTATAATAATGAAATCTTGAGCAGGGTTTGGATAAATCTGGTAAGTAGCTTGTGTTTTTATTTTTTCACTGATTGAACTGATAATTCCTTTTGATTGAACTTCCATTAAATCCAATCCGCCTCTTATGTTTCCTATAATGAGTTCTATACTTCCATCTTTATTGATGTCTCCAATACATACTGATGATTTTTTACCAAAATTTCCTGGTCTGGCCAAGTCGTTTTCTCTTTCAATAAAAATGCTATCAATTGAGGTACAAACTCTATTTGGACTCAAATCAAAATTGCTATATAATTGAACTCTTCCATCATTTCCCCCAACAATAATTTCATATTTACCATCTTTATCCAAATCGCAAACCAATGGACTGGAATACCCATCAAAATAGCTGATCGTTTGGCCATTTATGAATGTTTCTGCCGTACTTATTTTACCAATTGAATCAATATCAGGTTTAGAGTTAAATTGTGGATTTGTAATAGTTCCCTTATTTTCAAAATATACCAATGAGCCATTTTTTCTTCCGGCAACTATATCCAATTTTGAATCTTTATTTAAGTCGATTAACTGAGGAGTAATAAAAGTACCTGCATACATCTCAAAATAATTGCTGCTCTTCTTTTCAAAACTTAACTGATTGTTTGATAAACTTGTGTTTTCATAATAATGAAATTTTCCATTCATATCTCCAATTAACAAATCAACTTTTCCATCTCCGTTTAAATCACCAAAACTAGGGTGCATTTGGAAAATTTGGCTACTGGTTCCAAAATTTATCAGTAAGAAATTCGTATCAACAAGACTAAAATAAGATTGACCATCAGCTTTAACCTCATTCTTGAATAATACCAATCTATCATTACTATTTTGTGTCTGTGTAAATTCGCCTTGTGTCGCAACTACTAAATCCAAATCACTATCATTATCAATATCAGCTAAAATAGGTTTTGCACCACCACCTAAGTCTAACATTTCACCAACTAAAAATTCGTTATTCTGATAAGAGAAACTAGGAACAGAAGTGCTTCCGGTATTTTTATAATACATTACCATCTTGTTGTTTTTTGCTGCAACATCTGCATTTGGTGCTACCAATAAATCTTTTTTTCCATCAGCATCAACATCTATCATATAAGCTGCCGGGAAAATTTCCAAGGATGCAGGAGTACCTGAATTTGGAAAAACTTTTTCTTCGCTAATTATAGAATCTCTTCCCAGAGTATTAATTGTTTTACCATTTTTCAAATATAAAAGTGAGTTAAAACCAACATCACCATAAAGTAAATCCTTATCACCATCACCATCACCATCAAATACTGTAACTGTACTTCCATTATGCATTTTGGTTTTGTAATTCTTAAAACAACTTGAATTATCGTGTAGACTAAATCCATGTGTATTCACTTTATAATATACATTTCCCCAGCAATCATCTCTGAATACAAACAACAATGAATCTCTTTTGTAACCGCGCTCTACACTAACATTCTGATTGTATGAAAAAGTATTTTTACCATATCCGAAATGTAATAAATCTAAGTCACCATCACCATCCATATCTTCAATACTTGGGATATCTAAATTTTGAATGGCAATATTTGTTGGAGGTAAAAAGGCATTTCCGGTATCATATATCTGATTTCTCCACTGGTAAAATTTTAATTGGTCGGAGTTGGTTAAAGTCACATTTTTCATGAACCTAATTCCTTGAGACCAAAAAAACTTTTCGGGTTCCGGTTTTACATTATAATCAATTTCCGAAAAAATATCAGGTTTGCCGTCTCCATCATAATCTCTTAAAAGCACCCAACTATTTAAAGGAGGAAACATATTTGAATAGTAAGGCTCGTATTTAAATTTTTGATTTGCAGTTCTAATAAAAGTAATGCTTTTATTAGCAGCTCTATCAAATACGTAAATATCTTTTAACCCATCGTTATTTAAATCTATTTCTGAAAATTGAGGCGCATTTAATCCACCGGCAAAACTATTTTGAAATGAATCCTGAGAATTTACTTTTAAAATTTTACCAGCAAAGGATCTTTTAAATTTAACAGGTTGAGCAAAACTGCCAACAAAAGTTAAAAGGCATAAAATGAGTAGAATTTGCTTTTTCATATTTGTGAATTTGAGAGTAAAATTAACGTAATTGCCATTAAGTTAAACTTAAATGGTTCATAAAATGATTTCGATTGAGAAGTTATATCAATTATATCTTAATTTTCCTGATGTATGCACAGATACTCGAAAAATTACAAAAGACTGTTTTTTCGTTGCGTTGAAGGGTGGAAATTTTGACGGCAATGCATTTGCTAATGAAGCTTTAAATAGTGGTGCAGCTTTAGCTTTGGTTGATGATCCAAGTGTTTGTGCAGATCATCGTTTTATTTTAATTGAAGATGCTTTAAAAGCTTTGCAGGATTTAGCTTCTTATCACAGAAGAAAACTTAATATTCCTGTGATTGCCATTGTTGGTTCAAACGGAAAAACAACAAGTAAGGAACTTATCAGTTCAGTATTGAGTCAGTCTAAGAATATTTTGTTTACACCGGGAAATTTTAATAATCATATTGGTTTACCTTTAACTTTGTTAATGTTAAAGGAATCGCATCAGTTAGCAGTTATTGAAATGGGAGCTAATCATGTAAATGAAAATGCCCTTTTATGTGAAATTGCTTTGCCTGATTACGGACTTGTTACAAATAATGGGAAAGATCATTTGGAGGGATTCGGTAGCATTGAAGGAGTGATTCAATCTAATAAGGAACTTTATGATTTCTTGAAAGCGAATAATGGAACAGCGTTTGTAAATATTCAGGATTCTAAATTAATGGAAATGTCGTTGGGTATTGAAAACAGAATAACCTATTCAGGTAATCATAAAGATAAATTTTCTGCAGCCGATTATTCTTTTTATGCCCAAACACTGCAACCTAAAATTACTTTCAGTTTAGATGGAGTTGAAATAGAAAGTAGTTTAAGTGGTGATTATAATTTTGATAATATCATGGCTGCTGTTGCAATCGGCTTACATTTTGGATTAAGTGAAGATGAAATTAAAGCAGGAATTGAAGCATACAAACCAAGTAATTTAAGGTCTCAGTTAATTGAAAAAACTGAGAATAAAATATTTTTAGATGCATACAATGCCAATCCAAGCAGCATGGAGCTTAGTATACGGAATTTTATCCAAATGGATGGTCCCAATAAATTATTGATTTTGGGTGATATGTTTGAGATGGGGAAATATGAAGCAGAAGAACACCAAAGTATTTCTGACTATTGTAAGAGTATTTCCGGAATTGAAGTTTGGTTAGTAGGTAAAGCCTTTTATAAAACCAATTCATTATTTAGAAAATTTGAACAAACTTCTGATGTTATTGAAGAATTAAAATCGAATCCTATCAGTTCAAGATTTGTCTTTCTAAAAGGTTCAAGGGGAATGAAATTAGAATCATTAATAGATTTTATCAAGTAAATAAAATAAAAATGCCGCTCTTTAGAAGCGGCATTTTTTATAAATTCTTTTTGGTTTTATTTACCTTTTTTGGTCATTTCACCTACACGGTCCATAACACAACGGAAACCTACTGTAGCAGTTGATTGCTCTTGGTCTAAGTATCTGCGAGTACCAGGACTCAACCAATAAGCTCTATCAGCCCAAGATCCACCTTTGTAAACACGTGCTGCATTATCAACCAATGAACTTGCACCATAATCGTATTTTTGTTCGATATCAGTATAAGTTAATTCGTCTTTGAAACCAATATTGTCAGAACGTTTGTAGTTTCTTCTTTGTGCATTGTCTTCTTCTGTAACATCAACATAAATTAAACGACCTAAGCTGTCTTTTTCAGAAATGAAACCATCAGCATCAGTTTTGTATTTTTTGTATACGTTACCACGATAGGGATTGAAACCTGTCATGTCTTCTAATGAAAGTGGACGATAAACATCACCTGTCCATTCGCTTACATTACCTGACATGTGGAACAAACCATAATCATTTGGTAAAAACTTAGCATCTTTAACTTTGTGAGTGTAAAGAGCTCCGTCATTTAAGTTACCTGCAATACCTGCTCCGTCTCCACGACCACGCGTGTAGTTTGCATACATTTTACCACGAGTTTTCTCAGTATCACCTCTTCTTAGTGTTAAACCATTCCAAGGATAAATTCTTTTAGCATCAATATTTTCGTTGAAAGAAGCAGATTTGAAACCACCAGCAGCATATTCCCACTCAGTTTCTGTTGGTAGGCGGTATGAAGGTAATAAGATACCATCTTCCATTCTAACACCACGGGTTTTTCCACCTGGCGCATAATCTCTCAATTCTTTTTTAACTGAAGGAGTATATAGTCCTAACAAATAAGCTTCTGTGTTAAAGTTTTGATCACCAGTTTGTTTTTGGATGTCAAGGTTCACTAAACCTTCACGAACCATAATCATTTCATTAACACGGTCTGTGCGCCATTTACAATATTCAGCTGCTTGTACCCAGCTTACACCAACCACAGGATAATCTCTGTATGCAGGGTGACGTAAATAGTACAATACGTAAGGTTCGTTGTAAGATAATTTATCTCTCCAAACCAAAGTATCAGGTAAAGCTTTTTTATGAATAATTGGATTATCGCCATATTGACGCATTAACCAATGTAAATATTCTAAGTAATGAAAATTGGTAACCTCAGTTTCATCCATATAGAAGCTACTAACCGAAACACGACGTTTGAAGTTATTATGGTCGAAAGTCAAATCCTGTTCAGCACTACCCATTGTAAAGGTACCACCTTCAACAAAAACAAGTCCCGGACCTGTTTCTTGTTCTTTGAATTTGTGTTTTTCAAATCCGCCCCATTTAGCATCATTGTATTTCCAACCTGTAGTGCTCGATTTACCGGCACGATTGCAGGAACTTGTATAGAGCGCTAATGCTCCTGCAAGTGTGAATACCAAAGCTTTTGAACTTATTTTCATTTGAGTATCAATTGTTTTTTAGTTGTTTTCAAAATGACTCATTTTACAGTAATCTTAGAAAGATTGTGGAAAACGGGAAATTTGGAATTTTCAAATATAACGGATTTTTATTAAAAAAAGTCTGAGAGTAAAATTTTATAAATCTGGGCATCTTAAAGCTTTACTGCTTCTTCTTCTTCCTCCGTTTTCAGGTTTAAATTCAAATACCATTGAGATTTCATGAGAGCCTACTGCTGCTGTGGATGCTTTAGAGATTATAGCATCATAACTGTAACCAATTTTAAAGTTAGTAAAACGCATACCAATCATGAAAATTGCAGCATCAGCATTTTTGGAAGTTTGGCGGAACCAAGTTCCAAGTGTTAATGCCTTTTGTTTTACATAAAATCCAACATTCACCTGGTAAAAATTCCTTTGTTGCATGAAAAGTAAGTTTGGAGATAAAATAATTCTATCTTCTTCATACCTGGTTTTATTCAAATAGATATTAAAACCTCCATGCACTGTATATCTTCTTGGTAATCTTAAAGCTGACGAGTCAGCATTTTGATAGAAAAAAGATTGATTTGGTTCAAGTAAATTATGAATTGCAGCACCTGCAAATAATCTATTACTAAAAATTAATGTTCCAAAACCAAAATTAGGGATAGTTCTGGTTTCCATTGGAATTGTTTCCTGAGTTTTTAAAATTGGGCCCAAAACAGGATCAATCATGTCACCGAATGTAAATTTGTTGAAATCGAAGGTTTTTTGAATAATTCCTCCTTGTAAAGCTGCATTAAATCCCCAATCTCTGTTTAATTGGGCATTATATGAATAGATTGCAGATGCTGAGCTTGTTGTTAAAAATCCATCTCCTGACACATCATATGAACTGATTACACCAATTCCGCTGTTAACTCCGCCTATGAAAGCGTCAAATCCGGCAACTCCGGTTTTGTAATTGTTTTGTAGTCCGGTATACTGGCTTCTGCCGGAAATTGCTAAACGGATATTTCTACTTGCACCAGCCATTGCCGGGTTAGTATACAAAGAGGCGGCATAGTATTGACTAAGTTGTGGATCTTGTGCTTTCAGTTCGGGAAGCAACAAACTTAAAGTCAGGAAAACAAATAATATTTTTCTCATTTGGTTCATGCTAAATATAAATTTCAACCTGAATTAATTTTTCTTATTTTTTTAAGAAATTAAATTCATTTGAATATTTAGAATCTGCAATTTAGAAAATCTTTTTATTTTTTATGTAAAATCGATGAAAGGAAAATTAATTTCCTCTTAAAATTCAGGACAACGCATAGCCCTAACAGTTCTTTTAGGCGTTCTTTTGTGTAATTCAAAAGATAATGAAACTTCGTGAGAGTTAGCAGCACCCGGTCTGGCTTGACTTACAGTTGCATCGTATGAATAGCCAATTCTTACTTTAGGAGTTCTAATACCTAAAAGTATGATAAAAGCATCTGAATTTACTGCATTTGCTCTGTAGTACAATCCGGCTAAAAATGAACCTCTGCTGGCATACATTCCAAGATTCAATTGTTGAAATTGTCTTTGTGACTTTACAATTACATTCGGATAAATATTTGCTCTGTATTTCGGATTTCTGCTTTCAACAACAGGAATAACCAAGCCCATATTTCCAGTAAATCTTCTAGGAATTGTATTAGGATTTTCCACATCTCCGGTAGAGAAAAAATCCTGTGTTGGTTCAAAAAGATTGTGCGCAGCTAAGCCAAAATAGAAGTTTTTAGAATAACCTGAAATACCTGCTGCAAAGTTTGTTATGAAAATTGAAGGGTTTAAATCTCCTCCTGACATGTATACTGATTCACTTGGAGGATTAATAAATCCATTTCCTAAAACTATTTGATCATACCAAGTTAATTTTGAGAAATCTACTGATTTTTGAATAACTCCGGCTTGTACTGCTGCTCTCATTGTAAATCTCCTAGTAACAGGAATTTGATAAGAGTACATGACATTCAACCCAACAGACCTTAACGTACCAACACCTTGTTCATCAAATGTTGCCTGTACTCCGAATCCACCATTTATAGCATCAAAATGTTCATCATAACTAAATGTACCTGTTCTGAACGAACCCGGAATTCCAGGCCATTGTTGTCTAACATTTGTTACAATTCTTCCAACGGTCTGAGTTCCTGCAAATGCTGGGTTCATGTAAATTGGATTGGCATAGAATTGAGAAAACTGAGGATCCTGCGCAGAGGCATATTCACCACAAATGGTGATTATTATTAGCAGAAATACGTAGGCCTTTTTATGCCACTTTTGATAAAAGGTCATTATATTAATTTTCGATCCTAGTTTAAAAACAAGTTTGCAATTATAGGGTTTCTGTAAACAATGTTTCAAACGATGACACAATTTGTTTTTCTTTGTTATCGTTTTTAATCGAGTTTACGAATTTTCAATAATAAGTATTTTAAAATCTAACATGCAATATTTTGAGTATTTAAGCCCAAAAAAGATGAATTTTTTTCTTTTTTCGTCCCTTTTTTTTCTTTTTCCTCACTTTTTGGATGCAAAAGAAATGTTAGTTGAAAGGAAAATAAAATGGAATAATTCTACTAATTTTAAGAATTTACCTCATTTCGAGGGTGAAATTTTTCTTAAAAATCAGGAATCAACTCCGGTTTTTTCAGAAATTTTAGACCTAAATGGTGAAGAATTTCTTTCAGCTCAATTAATTTTTGAAGATTTTAAACGATTGGATTTTCCAAGTATTGCCTCCTTGGGAAATTTTCCTTCAAATTTTTCACTAAGAACTTATCCTGCTTTTGAAAAAGGAAAATCAAAATTGATAATTCAAATTGATGCAATTAAACAAAATGGAAATGAATTATTGATTTTACAAAGTTTCAAACTTCAAATCAATACCAAAGCTGCATTCAGGAAAATTTCCTTAAAAAAGTCTGCAGCAAATTCGGTTTTGGCCTCAGGTGATTGGTACAAAATCGCAACAACACAAAATGGTATACATCGAATTGATTATAATGGCTTAAAAAACATGGGTATTAATCCCGATTTAATCGACCCAAGAAAAATTAAATTTTATGGCAATGGCGCAGGAATGCTTCCTACTCCAAATAGCGCTTTCAGATACGATGATTTAAATGAAGTTTCTATTCAGGTAAAGGGTGAAGAAGATGGGAAATTTAATTCAAATGATTTTATATTGTTTTTTGGCGAATCTCAAATCGACCAGTGGATTTATAATAAACAATCAGGAACTTACGGTCACCAATCGAATTTATACAGTGATACCACTTATTATTTCCTAACTGTTTCAGCTGAAAATGGAAAGAGAATTTCTAAAATTAACTCAGAATCCACTTTCACTCAGGAGTCTTCTGAAGCTGATTATACTTATTTGTATGAAAATGAAAAGTCAAATCTAACCAAATCAGGAAAGGTTTGGCTAGGAGAAGAATTTGATAGAGTTAATACCCAAAGTTTCAATCTAAGTATTCCGAATCTTATTTCATCTCAACCTTTGAGAATGTTGTCTTCTGCAACTTCCAGATCTATTGTGCCAAGTACGTTTGCTGTTACAGTTAATGGTGCTAATGTTTTGGTACACAATATGGGTATTACAATTGGCGGTTATGAGAAACCATTTACATCCGGATTAAACTATGTTGCTGCTGAATTTACAGTTTCAAACCAAACTTTAAATGTTACTTATGCATATAATAAACCAGCAAGTGGAAGTATTGGTTGGTTAGATTTTTTCGAAATTGTAGCTCGTGTAAATTTGAAAAATTCAAGTGGTAACTTCGTATTTAAAGATAAAAAGTCGATTGCATCTGCTGCTAAAACAAAGTTTAATATTAGTACAAATCGTACCTTAAACGTTTGGGATATTACAAATCCGGTTGTTCCATTCGAAATTGAAGGTGTGTTTTCTCAAAATAATTACAGCATTGTTTGTAATACAGATAGTTTAAGAGAATTTGCTGTAGTAGATGGTAGTAATTTTCTTCAACCTAAAATTATAGGAAAAATTCTCAACCAAAATCTACATGCATTAAGTCCTGCTCATGGATTGATTATTACCCATCCTGATTTTGTTGAAGAGGCAAATCGTTTGGCAAAATTTCATAAAGAAAATGATGGTTTAGATATTCATGTAATTAATATTCAACAGATTTATAATGAGTTTTCATCTGGCTCACAAGACTTAACTGCATTGAGGGATTTCTTAAAGATATTTTACGAAAAAACTTTATCAGGTTCTGTTAAATTATCTGATGTAATGTTGTTCGGTAGGGCTTCATACGATTATAAATACAGAATAAAAGTAAACTCAAATTTTGTACCTGCATTCCAAAGTTTTGAATCTTTTGACCCAACAACCTCTTATTGCAGCGATGATTACATTTGTTTTTTAGATGAAAATGAAGGTAATTGGGATAGAGATGGAGACCCGGGAGAACTAATGGATATTGGTTTAGGTAGATTACCAGTTTCAAGCGCCTCAGAAGCTGCCGAAATGGTAGATAAGTTTATATCATATACCAAAGAAACTTCCTTCGGTGATTGGAGAAATAGAATGGTATTTATGGCAGATGATGAAGATTTTAATGCACATCAAAATCAATCAAATAATTTAGCCAATAGTGTTGGAAATCGTTTTCCAGAATACAATTTACAGAAAATTTTCTTAGACGCTTATCCAAGAGAGATTACTGCAGGTGGAGCACGTTATCCTGAAGCCAATAAGGCAATGAATAATGCCATTGAAAAAGGGTGTTTAATTTTTAATTATACAGGTCACGGAGGAGAGGTTGGTTTAACTGCCGAAAGGGTAATGGGAATTGAAGATATCAATGCTTGGTCAAATAAAAACAAATTGCCATTGTTTGTTACTGCAACCTGTGAATTTAGTAGATTTGATGATCCATCAAGAATTTCAGCAGGAGAAATGGTTTTATTGAATCCAAAAGGTGGTGGTATAGGATTATTCACTACTGTAAGATTGGTTTATTCCGGTCAAAATGAAATTTTAAATTCAAGATTTTTCGATAATGTCGGACTTGATTCTGCTTCACAATTAAATCCTCCAAGATTGGGTGATGTATTAATGAAAACAAAGAATTCATATTTAGATAAAAATACCAGAAACTTTACCTTTTTAGGAGACCCATTTTTAAAGATGTCTTATCCTAAAAATGAAATAATTCCTACAGAAATAAATGGTATTTCAATCCTTCAGTTTAATGATACGATTAAGGCTTTGGAAAAAGTTACTATATCAGGAAAATTGATTGATAAAAAAGGAGTTTTGATGAGTGATTTTGATGGTGAAATTTTTCCAACTTTATTTGATAAATCAGAAACCTACAAAACTTTGGTAAACAATCCTGAACAAAGTAATCCTATGGAATTCAGGATGCAAAATAATGTTTTATACAGAGGTAAAGCTTCTGTAAATGATGGCTTATTTAGTTTTACTTTTATTGTACCTAAAGATATTTCCTATCAATTTGGTTTCGGAAAATTTTCCGCTTATGCCAGCAATGGTGTTTCTGATGCATCAGGTTATTCAAATTCATTAATAATTGGAGGTACTTCCGATTCAATTGGTTCAGATAAAACAGGTCCCGAATTGAAATTGTTTATGAATGATGATAAGTTTGTAAATGGAGGTCTAACAGATGAAAATCCAACTTTTATTGCCAAATTGTTTGATGAAAATGGAATCAATACTACGGGTAGAGGAATTGGTAGAGATTTAACTTTGGTTCTAAACAATGAAAACAGCAAAGCAATTGTTGTGAATGATTATTACCAGGCAACAATTAATTCTTATCAAAGTGGAGAGGTTCGGTATAAATTCAAAAATCTACCGGTTGGAAAACATACGCTTCGTTTCCGCTCTTATGATGCTTATAATAATCCTGCAGAATCAAGTCTTGATTTTGAAATCAAACCAGCTGGAAAACCTTCTATCCAACATGTACTAAATTATCCAAATCCATTTACCAGAAGCACTGTTTTTCATTTCGACCACAACCAAGCCGGACAGGATATCTCTGTTAGTATTCAGATTTTTACAGTAAACGGACAATTAATCAAAACGCTTGATTATGATGGATATGCAGAAGGAAATCACTTTTCTGAATTAAGCTGGAATGGAAACGACGAATATGGAGATAAGTTGGCCAACGGAGTTTATATTTACAAAGTTAAATTTAGGGTATCGGGTCAAAAGCCAATTGAACAGTTCCAGAAATTGGTAGTAATTAATTAATAGATGGCAATTTAATTTGTGCATTGCCGTTTTATTTGCTTTCTTAAGGTTTTTCTAATTTTTAGTTTACTTATTTTTAAGGCTAAACTAAATATGGAACAGTTAAAAATTGTTTAAGTTAATTGGAAAGTTATTTTTGTTGATTAGTAGATATGAATAAAGTGAAGAATTCAATTATTAAGTTAGGATTTACAGCCCTTATTTTTTCGGGTATTGTAAAGAATAGTGAAGCTCAAGTTACAGTTGGAGGCTCAGGTACAGGATTAGATGGCAGGCAGAATACAATAACTACTGCTGTACCTTTTCTAATGATAACTCCTGATTCAAGAGCAGGTGGAATGGGAGATTTAGGTGCTGCTACTCCGAATGACCCTAATGCTTTGCACTGGAATATGGCGAAATTCCCTTTTAATGAAAGGAATGGCGCTGTTGCTTTGTCATATACACCTTGGTTAAAGCAGTTGGTTCCAGATATTAATCTTGGATATCTTTCTATATATGGAAAAATCAATGAGAAATCGGCCGTTGCTGGTTCTTTGAGGTATTTTTCTTTAGGTCAAATTAACTTTACCGACCAATTTGGTAACAGTACTGGTAATTACACACCAAACGAATTGGCCTTGGATTTGGGTTATGCCTCAAAACTTTCAGACCATTTTTCATTAGGTATTGCTTTCAGATATATTCGTTCCGATTTGGCTGGTGGATTCAATCAATCTCAAACTCCGGTTGGTGCGGGAAATTCATTCGCAGGCGATATCACTGCTTATTACACCAATAAAACCAGAGTTAAATTGGAAGGAAAAAATTACAAAGTAAATTATGGTTTTGGTGGTGCTATAACAAACATCGGCTCTAAAATTTCGTATACATCTCAACAGTACGAAAACTTCATTCCGGTAAATTTAAGGTTAGGTACTTATGGTCAGGTTGAAATCGACCAATACAATACCATTGCTTTAGCTGTTGATTTTACAAAATTATTGGTTCCTACAAATCCTATTTATAAAACAGATTCATCAGGAAGAGTTGTTATTGAAAATGGAAATACAGTAATTTTAGAAGGAATGGATCCTGATGTGCCACTAATTCAAGGGATGACACAATCTTTTTATGATGCACCGGGTGGATTAAAAGAGGAGTTAAAAGAAATTAATTATTCTGCAGGATTAGAGTACTGGTATGATAAACAATTTGCTTTAAGAGCTGGTTATTTTCATGAAAGTCCAACCAAAGGAAATAGAAAATATTTAACTTTTGGAACAGGATTTAAATTCAGTGTTTTCGGATTAGATTTATCGTATTTAGTGGCAATCGGACAAAACCATCCGTTGAATAATACTTTACGTTTTTCTTTCTTGTTTGATTTTGATGCTTTTGCCAGTCAAACAAAAGATGAGAAGAAGAAAAACGATGATGAAATAGCCGAATAATATGAGAATAGGTTTCGGGTTTGATGTTCATCAACTGGCAGAAAACAGGCCATTTATTTTAGGTGGAGTTAAGATTGAATCAGAAAAGGGAATTCTGGGTCATAGTGATGCTGATGTTTTGCTACATGCCATTTCAGATGCAGTTTTAGGAGCACTTGCCCTTGGTGATATCGGTGAACATTTTCCCAATACAGATAAAAGTATTGAAGGTATTAACAGCGGTTTAATTTTAGCAAAATGTATCTCATTGATAGAAGAAAAGGGCTATTATGTTGGAAATATTGATACTTGTGTTGTTTGTGAAAAACCTAAAGTTATGCCTCATGCAAAAGCAATGAGGGAATCGATTGCACATATTTGTAATATTTCTATTGATGATGTCTCTGTGAAAGCTACAACCAATGAAAAAATGGGTTTTATTGGAAGGGGTGAAGGAATTGTAGCATATGCAACGGTTCTGCTAAAAAAATCATAGCACTTTTTTTTAAATTATTCTTCTTAGTTTTTTTGCTTCCTAAAATCGACTTAAATTGAGCACCACATATGATGCTTAGAGAACAATATCAACAAAAGTTTGATTCGATTTTAAAGGAATTAAATCAGCAACAACTAAAAGCTGTTCAGGCTATTGATGGCCCGGTTTTAGTAATAGCAGGCCCGGGAACAGGTAAAACCCAAATATTAGCAGCCAGAATTGCAAACATTCTTGTTGAAACAGACACATTACCCGAAAACATTCTTTGTTTAACTTATACTGATGCAGGAACTATAGCCATGAGGAAGCGTTTGCTTTCTTTTATTGGTCCTGATTCATATCGCGTTGCTATTCATACTTTTCATTCCTTTTGTAACATGGTTATCCAGGAAAATCTGGATGTATTTGGATTTAGAAATTTAGACCCTGTTGATGAATTAGAGCAAGTTCAATTGTTAAGGGCAATTATTGACGATTTGCCTAAAAATCACCCTTTGAAAAGATATACAGGAGAAGAGTATTTCGAAAGTGACAGAATGAAATCTCTTTTTGATATCATGAAAAGAGAAGATTGGAAACCGGAATACTTAAATCAAAAAATTGAAGACTACTGCAATGGACTTGAATATAGAGATGAATACATTTACAAAAAAGCCGGAACAAGAAAGGATGGAACTAAATTCTCAAAAGGTGATTTAAATACCGATAAACTCAATGAAGAATTAAGGAAAATGGAATTGCTAAAGGCTGCAGCAAATTTGTTCAATGATTATAACAAAAGGCTTCAAGAATTAAAGCGTTACGATTTTAACGATATGATTCTTTGGGTGATTAAAGCTTTTCATGAAAATTCAGGTTTATTGGCATCATATCAGGAAAGATTTTTGTATTTTTTAGTTGATGAATTTCAAGATACATCAGGTTCTCAAAATGAATTGCTTCAAAAACTGATTCAGTATTGGGATAAACCAAATGTGTTTGCTGTAGGCGATGATGACCAAAGTATTTATAGGTTTCAAGGAGCCAATGTTGAAAATATTGTTCAGTTTCAAAGTCAGTTTAAAGACCACTTAGAATTGATACCTCTTGAAAACAATTATAGAAGTACTCAAACTATATTGGATATTTCAGCTCAGGTAATAAAAAATAATAAAACAAGGATTTTAGAAGATAAAACGCTATCAGCTAAAGGTCCGAATGCTAAGAATTCTTCTTATAAACCAAGCATTTGGACTTGTCATAATTCCTTGCATGAAGCATCCGCAATAACAGAAAATATTTTACAGTTACATCTGCAAGGTGTTCCATTAAAAGAGATTGCGGTACTGTATAAAAATCATGCGCAATCGAATGAAATTATCAAATACTTACAGAAAAAAGGATTAGGAATAAATACAAGAAGAAGAGAAAATATTCTTCAGTTTCCTGTTATCAGAAAGATAATTCAGGTTATGCGTTATGTAGATGCTGAAAGTAGGAAGGCACATAGTGGTGAAACCTATTTATTCGAGATTTTACATTATGATGAGTTTAAAATTCCTTTGTTGGAGTTAGCTTCTATTTCAACAGAAATTGCAAGAAAGAATTTCGATAACAGAAGTACTTCATGGCGAGATGAATTAAAGTATTTAGCCACTAAAAAACAGCAAAGTTTATTTGAAGCTGAAAAGGATGTAACATCATTGGTTAAGTTTACTCAAACCATTGAAAGTTTAATAGGGGAGGTGCACAATGTTACTGTTCAGGAGTTGATTCAAAAAATCATTAATCAATGCGGATTTTTATCTGCGGCTCTTGGTGTATCAGACCAAAGTTGGCAGATGGAAATGATCAATACATTTTTTGGTTTCATTAAAGCAGAATGCAGTAAACAAACAACTCATCAATTAAAATCGATAGTAACTTTATTGAATTTAATGGTGGAACAAGAAATCTCCTTACCTGCTGAACGTGTTTATTATAGTGAAGATGGCGTGAATTTTATTACAGCACATTCATCTAAAGGATTGGAGTTTGACCATGTATTTTTATTGGGTGTAAATAGTCAGAAATGGGATTCAAGTAAAACCCGGAATCAATACAAAATGCCTGATAATTTATTCAATCATACTGAAGAGGAAATTGAAGAGGCGCGAAGGTTGTTTTATGTTGCATTAACTAGAGCCAGAAAACAATTGGTAATTAGTTATCATCAACATGATTTAAAGGGTAAAGAATTAGAACCAAGTTTGTTTGTTGCCGAAATTCGTGAAGCAGGATTGGCCGATGAACTGGAAGTTTTTATGCATACTGAAGACCTCAGTAATTTCATTGCAGGAATAAACGAACAGAAAGAAATAGAGCTTCCAAAAAGTCTATTGGATTCACCATACATTGATAGTTTAATTGAAAAATACACCTTAAGTGTAACACATTTGAATGCTTATTTGCATTGTCCATTGTCTTTTTATTTCAATAATTTTATTAAAGTACCTGCAGCTAAAAGTGGCGCTTTAACCTTTGGTTCGGCAGTGCATTATGCTTTGGAGCTGTTGTTTAAAAAGATGAATGAAAATCCTGAAAAACAGTTTCATGATTCATCAAAATTTTTAAGTGATTTCAGGTGGTATATGAAAAAGCATCAGGATAGTTTTGTTGAAGCAGCTTATGAAAGACGACTGGAATATGGAGAACAAATTCTGGTGAAATTTTATGAGCAATACATCAATTATTGGAATAAAGTTACAAGCATTGAAAAGAGTTATAGGAATGTTGTAATGAAAGGAGTTCCTATCAATGGTAAATTAGATAAACTGGAATTTGATGGCAATTTTGTAAATGTGGTTGATTATAAAACCGGCAATTATAAAAAGGCATTGAAGAAATTTGGCAGACCAAATGAAGAGAAAGTTCAGGCAGATATTGCAAAAGGAAAAGAACCTTCATTTGAAGATCTAAATGGAGGTGATTATTGGAGACAGGCAGTATTTTATAAGTTGATTTTAGATTATGATCAAACCAAACAGTGGGAGATGAGAAGTGCTGAATTTGATTTTGTAGAACCGGATCAAATTGATGGTCATTTTCACAAAGAAAAAGTAGCAATTACTCCTATTGATTTGGAAATAGTTAAAAAGCAGGTGATTGATGTTTATTCGAAAATTAAAGCAAAGGAATTTTCGAAAGGCTGTGGTAAAGATGATTGTGATTGGTGTAATTTTACGAAAGACTGGATGAAAGGTAAAGAATTATTAGCAGCACCAAATACTGTGGAAGAGGAAGAGTAATTATGCAAACAACTAACAAGTATTCTACTATTTATTATGTTGGATTGGGTATTGTTTTTATATATGCAATACTGATTTTTGGAGGCTTTTTAAATTTAATTTTTGGACAATCATTAACTGCTTTAACAGCGCCTTTATCGATAATAAGTTTTGTTACGTTATTTTCATTTTATTTAAATAGAACAGCTCAATTCAATTGGCTTAAATCTGTAGTCATTCCTTTAATTTCAATAAGCGTTTTTGGTATTTGTTTATGGTGGGCAACATTTTATCATGAAACATTATTTGATGCTATTTGGTACCATCATGATGCGGTTTATAATTTGGCTAAATCATGGAATCCTTATAAGCGTTATCTGGCTGAGGAAGAAACAGCTTATTGTTTTTATTATTTAAATTATTTCCCTATTGGAAACTGGGTTTATGGAGCTTCAATTTATTTGTTCACGCAGACTATTGAAGCCGCAAAAGGGATAAGTTTGGCGCTTATTTTGGCTTCATCTTTTATATTATGTGGAGGTTTATTGGCTAATAATTTCGCATGGAGCAAATGGAAATCTATAAGTATTGGAATTCTTATTTCATTGAATCCAATTACATTATTGAATTTGTTTACGTTTTATTTGGATGGACCTATTGCAATCGTTTTAAGCTTAGGGATCATTTTCATTGTAGTTCAAATATTTGGCAAAGACGAAACAGCGTGGCTTCCTGCTTTTATATGCTTTGCTGTATTAACACATTTAAAAATTACAGGCACTGTATATACCGTAATTTTCATGTTG
>JBIPMI010000198.1:0-5914 GCA_044369215.1 Bacteroidia bacterium
AATAGGAATTCTGATGATACAACTTACAGGATATTTCCCCATAGTGAGGTAACTTGATTTGGTGATTTCACACACCAACTGATTTATACTTGACCAGACATAATCTGCAAACTGAATTTCAACAATAGGTTTTGCCCCAACAGCGCTCATTCCTGCGGTTGAACCAACTATATAAGCTTCCTGAATTGGAGTATTAAAAACGCGGTCTTCGCCATATTTTGCTGCTAATGTTGCAGCTTCTCTGAATACACCACCTAAACGTAAACCAACATCTTGCCCATAAAACAAACATTCAGGATGTTTTTTCATCAATTCATCAACGGCATGTAAAGCAGCATCAACCATAACAACAGGTTCTTTTCCTTCAGGTTTTCTAATACCTACTTCTTCTGTTGCTCCGCTTGGTGCATAAATATGATCCATTACTGTAGATGGAGATGGATCCGGAGATTCAACAGCAAGTTTAAATTGTTGTGCTACTTTATCTGTTTCTAGTTGTGAAATTTCCTGAAGTTCAGCTTCATCAATACCCAAACTTACTAAATGTACGTACATTTTGTCGAGAGGATCAAGCTGGCCATGCTTTTTTAAATCGTCTTCTGTTCTATACCATTCTTTTCTTACGCCTGAAGTATGATGACCTAATAAAGGAACTTTGGCATGTAAAAGAATAGGTTGTCTTTTTTCTCTCACATAATCCATACACTGAACAACGGCAGTCCATGATTTGTTAAAATCACTTCCATCTACACGCATACGCTCCATGCCTTTAAAACCACCCGCATATTCATAAGCATCCATAGCTCTCATTTCTGCGCCGGATGCACTAATTCCCCAATCATTATCCTGAACCAGATAAAAAATAGGTAATTTTTTTAGCACAGCCATTTGAAATGCTTCTGCAACTTCGCCTTCGGTAATTGAACCATCGCCAAAACTGCAAACCACAACCGGACTTTCATCTTTAGGAATTAAACCCTGACTTTCTAAGTAAGCAATACCATGAGCCATACCTGTTGCGGGAATTGCCTGCATACCGGTAGCGCTGCTTTGGTGTGGCATTCTTGGAAAACCATCTCTTTTTAAATTTGGATGAGAATAATAGGTTCTTCCTCCTGAAAATGGATCCTCAGCTTTTGCAAGCAGTTGAAGCATTAATTCGTAAGGACTCATTCCCATTCCCAGAAGCATGCTTTCATCTCTGTAATAGGGAGAAGCATAATCCTGGCCTTGTAATTGCATTCCCACAGCAAGTTGAATAGCCTCGTGGCCTCTGCTGGTTGAGTGAACATATTTTGTAATTGGCCTGTTGGCATCATAAATTTCAGCCATTGCACGTGCTGTGCACATCAAGGTGTAGGCCTCTAAAAGCGTATCTTTATCCATAAGAGCGCTGCAAGTTTAGGCAATTCTATTTAAAGACATTCCCCAAAATATTATCAAAATGCAGTTTGACAGTAAATACTTGCCTAAATGCCTATTATTGCTGTATGAATTCTGTTGATAGTCCATTCAAAAAAATTGCAGTAGCGGTGGCATTTTCACCACGATGTGAGGCTTTGCTGGCTGAGGCGCGTCAGTTACAAGACAAACTAAATGCACAAATGTTGTTTATTCATGTGGGCAAAAAATCCTTACAAGAGGAACAATATTTGAAACATTTATTACACCGTTTTGGTCTTGATAAAGAGAATAACAAGACCATTTGGGAACAAGGTGATCCTGTTGAAACAATTTTGAGAGTTTGCCAGAAAGAAGAGGTTGATTTAATAGTTGCCGGAGCACTGGAAAAAGAAAACTTAATCAAGTACTTTTTTGGAGGTGTAGCACGTCAATTGAGTAGAAAAGCAAAATGTAGCATGTTAATGCTTACTGAACCAAATATTCATCCTTCTGGTTTTAAGCATATTGTGGTTGAAGGTAGTGATCATCCTAAATCAGAATATACAATTGCTACTTCTATTGAAATAGGAAGAGCTTATGCCGCAGAATGGATTGATATTGTACAGGAAATGGATTTGAGCAAAATGGCTTTACTTCGACATGAAGAATTAAAACAAGCAGAGGCCGAAGCTCTAAGAGAGGAATTTTTAAAAGAGGAGGATGAAAAACTTCAGGGTATTTTAAAATGTAAAGATTGCAGAGGTTTATTAATTCATACTGAAAGAATAGAAGGAAAACCGGGTTATGTTATCAGTAAGTTTGCCCGTGATAAAAAAGCTGATTTGCTGGTGCTTAATTCTCCCGATAAACAAATGAATTTAATCGATAGAGTTTTTCCTCATGATATAGAATTTGCTCTGGCCGATTTGCCATGTAATTTGTTAATCGTTCAAGAAACTTTATACAACCAATAATCTATTTTGAGTAAACTCAGTCACCATGAATTAATTCAGTTCATATTCTGCATTGGTAGCATGCTTATTGCTGCCCGTTTGGTTGGTGAATTTTTTAGGAAATTTAAAATGCCTTTGGTTGTTGGCGAATTAATAGCAGGCGTTTTATTAGGTCCAACTTTATTGGGGAATTATTTGCCCGAAGCATCTAAATATTTTTATGTAAGTACCGGAAATGTTGGAATTGCTTTGAACGGCCTTACAACTATTTCTGTTATCATGTTATTATTTGTTGCGGGTATGGAAGTTGAATTGTCAATTATCCGACAACAAGGTGCTGTTGCTTTCAAAACTAGTCTGGTTGGTTTGGTAATTCCTATGGGACTTGGCTATTTTACTGCACGTTATTTTTATACCTGGTTTGGTGAAACAGATATGAACAATGTTTTACCTTTCAGTTTGTTCATTGGAACAGCAATGGCGGTTTCTGCTTTGCCTGTTATTGCACGAACACTGATGGATTTGGGTTTATTCAGAACCAGAATAGGCATGATTATCATAGCCGCTGCCATGTTCGATGATTTAATCGGCTGGATTTTGTTTTCGGTGATATTAGGCATGATGAATAAAACTGCTCAGGGTATTGACTTCGTGTATACTTTGGGATTAACACTTTTGTATGCAATTGGAATGCTTACTGTTGGAAGGTTTCTCATTAATAAATCAGTGCCTTGGGCAGAAAAGAATTTTACCTGGCCGGGAGGTTTTCTTTCGATTTCACTTGGATTGGCATTTTTAGGCGCTGCTTTTACTGAATTTGCCGGAATTCACGCCATTTTTGGAGCATTTATTATGGGTATTGCCATCGGTGATTCTGTACATGTAACCGAAAAAACAAGGGAAATTGTACATCAATTTGTAACCAATATTTTTGCTCCTTTATTTTTTATTTCTGTTGGATTTAAAGTCAATTTTTTAGCCAATTTTAATCTTCAAATTGTGGCTTTGGTTTTCTTTTTGGCTGTAGTTTGTAAACTTTTGGGAGCAGGCTTAGGTGCACTCTGGGGTGGTTTAAGTAAAAAAGAAGCATTAGCTGTAGGTTTTGGAATGAATGCTCGTGGTGCCATGGAAATTATCCTTGCTACTTTAGCACTTCAAGCTAAATTAATTGGCGAACCTTTATTTGTAGCAATTGTAATAATGGCTGTATTAACCTCGATAATGGCTGGTCCAATGCTTCAATTGCTTTTGAATCCTCAAGGAAATGGATTTAAAAATAAAACCTCTATTTCTTAATTTAAAATTTTCTACTCCTTGAAAGATAAACTTCGACGCTTCGCAGAATTTAAAACTTTTCCTAATTGTTTCGATTTTCCTTTTGAATTAAGAGGCAAATGGAATTCTCAGGTTTTTAAAAATCAAAATCCTATTGTTCTTGAATTGGGCTGTGGTAAAGGTGAATACACAGTTGAATTATCTGGTGCATTTCCCGAAAAAAACTTTATTGGCATCGACCTTAAAAGTAATCGTATGTGGAAGGGTTCTGCATTGGCACAGGAATTAGGTAGAACCAATGTTGGTTTTGTTAGAATGATTGTTCAGAAATTGCCTGAGATTTTTGGAATAGGAGAGGTGGACGAAATCTGGATTACATTTCCGGATCCGTTTCCCAAAGACCGCCACGAAAAACACAGACTTACCTACAGAAATTTTCTTGAATTATACAGAGAGGTTTTAAAACCAAATGGTGTTCTTCATTTTAAAACCGATGATGATGCTTTATTTAATTATACCATCGAAACTTTTCAAAAAATGAATGTGCCCATTCTTCAATTGGAATACAATGTTTATGAATCAGAAAAAGTAGATAAATACGTAAAAGAAATCAGAACCCATTACGAGAAATTATTTCATGCTAAAGGCAGAAATATCAAATACGTAAGCTTTTTATTGCCTCCTGATTTAGACCTCAAACCAAAATCCGAATAATTTATTCCGATTTTGATAAGGCTTCAATAGCAGCTTTTAGTCCTTTATCGTTTTGTTGAATCACCATGTAATAACCTTTATCTCTCCAAATTTGACGAGCCATTAAAGCTTTAATTTGAAGTTTGATGAAGGACTCAGATTTTTTACTATCACTAATTGAAGGTGAAGCACAACCCTGTGTTACTGCAAACCTGACAAACTCCTGGTAAGCATTATTGCTTAACTGATATGCTTTTGCATAGGCCTCTAATTCTTTAATACCGGTAATTGATACTCTGTTTCTATCCAAATAATCGTAGGCAAACTTTCCGATTAAGGCATTTGATACAACTTCAGTAAGGAATCTGCTGCTAAAACTTGTATCCAAAGGCACAAATACATCAGGATAAATTCCACCACCACCATAAACAACTCTACCTTTTACTTTTGTGAAGTAAGGCGTTGAATCAAAAATGGCTTCTTTCTTTTGGTCTTCCAATTCACCATTTTCATATCGGGTTAACAAATCGTGTTCGTAATCCATGGCACTTTCGTACGATTTTTGGATACATCTTTCGCTAGGTGTATAATACCTGGCAACAGTTAAACGAACCGCTGAACCATCCTTTAATTCAAAAGGTTCTTGAACCAATCCTTTTCCGAAACTTCTTCTTCCAACTATAATTCCACGGTCCCAATCCTGAATAGCGCCGCTTAAAATTTCACTTGCAGAAGCAGAGCCTTCATCAATTAAAATAGCCAATTTACCTTCTTCAAAAACACCTCTTGTGTCGGTAAAATATTCTGATTTAGGTTTGTTTAATCCTTTAGTAAAAACCATTAGTTTTTTATCACCTAAAAATTCATCTACCAATTTTGTAGCAGTGGTTAAATAGCCACCTGGATTTCCTCTTAAATCAAGAATCAGGTTTTCTAATCCCGATTTTTTCAATTCATTAAAAGCAGTTAGAAATTCATCATGGGTTTTTTCTGCAAAGCGACTGATTTTTATGTAACCGGTTTTTTCATTAACCATATAACTCGCATCAACACTATAAATTGGAATGGTTCCGCGTGTTATTTCATAAGGTATTTTTTGTTTGGAGGCAGGACGATAAATTAAAACATTCACAATTGAACCACCTTTTCCTCTTAAAAGTTTGAATACTTTTTCAGAAGTAATTCCATTACCTGCTACATTACTTGAATCAACTTTGATAATTCTATCGCCGGGTTGAATACCTAATTCCTGAGCCGGACCGCCATTTAAGGCAGCAACAACCATTATTGTATCATTAAAAATATTGAATTCAACTCCAATACCTTCAAAATTTCCCTCTAATTGTTCGTTGGCTTGTTTTAAATCTTCAACAGGAATATAAACAGAATGTGGGTCGAGTTTACTCAATAAACCATTGATGGTTTCTTTTTCTAAATCGGTAACATCAACAGAATCAACATATGATTGTTCAATAATCTTTAATAATTCGTTAATTTTTCCCTCATTGCCTCCAATTGAAATGATGTTCCCTGCTGGTTTTAGTATCATTCCAAGGGTAATACCCAAAGATAATAACAATGCGTAGATAAGGGGTTGCCATTTATTGATT
>JBIPMI010000199.1:0-5907 GCA_044369215.1 Bacteroidia bacterium
CTTATTCTTATTTGCAGGATTGTTTTTATGGATGACGTTAAAGGCATTAACAAAAGCAAATCTTTATCCTACCAAACATCCTTATGTGATGGAAAGTGCTTTACATGATGTAGGTATTTAATACTTGAAAGAAATAAAACGAAAAAAGGCTCCAATGGAGCCTTTTTTCGTTTTGTTATCATAAAATTCTATTTTTTACAATTCCCTTTCGAAAACAATAACTGCATTAGCTCCGTCAAATTTGCCAGCCGGATTAAATTTTGTTATTTTCACCTTTACCTTTTGCAAATGATGATATTTAATGCACAATTCATTAATAATAGACTTGCCTAAATCTTCAATTAATTGTCTTCTATATTGCATTTGGGTGCTAACCATAGAAAAAACATCCTCATAATTCACAACATCTGTTAAATCTTTGAATTCTTTGTCATCATAAACAAATTGTTCAAGGATAACATCCACCCTAAATTTACCGCCATTTTTAGCCTCTTCAGGGTACCAACCATGAAAGGCATGAAATTCCATTCCCTCTAATCTTGTCTCAAGCTTCATTTGCTTATTTTTTACTTGTACAAAAAAGCTAATTTCGCAGCAAGAAAAAAAGTCTGATTATTGAAACTTCATAAGGACTTTAAATGTTTAAAACATATGAATGCAGAAAACTCTTTTATTCGCTCGAACAAAACCGACGCTTACCAGCACCACGATTACTATTTAATGGATGAACTTCTAACAGAAGAGCACATCTTAATTAGAAACACTGTACGCGACTGGGTTAAAAAAGACCTCTCCCCTATTATTGAAGATTGCGCTCAAAAAGCAGCATTCCCTCATCATATAATAAAAGGATTGGCAGAAGCCGGAGCATTTGGCCCGCAATTACCGGCAGAATATGGCTGTGGTGGTTTAGACTATATCACCTATGGTATTATTATGCAAGAATTGGAAAGATGTGATTCTGGTATTAGATCAACGGCATCGGTTCAAGGAAGTTTAGTAATGTATCCAATTTACAAATTTGGTTCAGAAGAACAAAAACATAAATACCTTCCAAAACTTGCAAAAGGCGAATTAATGGGCTGCTTTGGTTTAACTGAACCAAATCATGGTTCAAATCCAGCTGGCATGACCACAAACTTTAAAGATGCAGGTGATGGCAAAAATGTAATTCTAAACGGAGCAAAAATGTGGATTAGCAATTCTCCATTTGCCGATATTGCTGTTGTTTGGGGTAAAAATGAAGAAGGTAAAATTAAGGGAATAATTGTTGAAAGAGGAATGCCTGGATTCACAACTCCTGAAACCCATAACAAATGGAGTTTAAGAGCCAGTGCAACCGGAGAATTGGTATTCAATGATGTATTGGTTCCAAAAGAAAATATTCTTCCTAATGTAGAAGGCTTAAAAGGACCATTAACCTGTTTAAATTCTGCTCGTTATGGAATTAGCTGGGGAGCAATTGGAGCTGCTTTAGATTGTTATGATACTGCTTTAAGATATAGCAAAGAAAGAATTCAGTTTGGAAGACCAATTGGAGGATTCCAGTTACAACAAAAGAAATTGGCTGAAATGATCACTGAAATCACAAAAGCACAATTACTTACTTGGAGATTAGGTGTTTTGATGAATGAAGGAAGAGCAACTCCTGCACAAATCAGTATGGCTAAAAGAAACAATGTTGATTTAGCATTAAATGTTGCAAGAAATGCGCGTCAAATGCTTGGAGGAATGGGAATTACAGGTGAATATCCGATTATGCGTCATATGATGAATCTTGAATCAGTGGTAACTTATGAGGGTACACATGATATTCATTTATTGATTACCGGCATGGATATTACGGGAGAAAATGCTTTTGTTTAACACTTTAATTTTTCATCATAATTTTGCATTTTATATGAAAAGTTGTAAGTTAAACCCAATGTGTTATTTCAATAAATAAAGATATTATGTATATAATTAAATTTGGTACCGATGGATGGCGTGGAATTATCGCCAATGAATTTACCGTTGATAATGTAAAAAGAGTTGCGCAGGGAACTGCTGAATTCTTAAAGAAAAATTTTCCAACTAATTTATCAGTTGTTTTGGGACATGATTGCCGATTTGCCGGTGAATTATTTGCAGAAACAACTGCTCAAGTAATGTGTGCAAATGGAATAAAAGTAAAATTGGCAAAAGGTTTTGTATCTACGCCAATGATTAGTTTGGGTGCTGTAAAATTTGGTGCAGCATTGGGCATTATTTTAACGGCAAGCCATAATCCTCCGGCATACAATGGTTATAAATTAAAAGCTCATTATGGCGGACCTTCAAGTCCTGCCGTAATTGATGAAGTTGAAGGTGCGATTCCAAATCATTTAGTTGATATTCCAACAACATCAATTGATACTCTTGTTTCTGAAGGAATGATTGAATATGTAGATTTAGAAACTTTATATGTTAATGAAGTTGAATCTAAATTCGATTTAAAACTAATCAAAAGTTCAGGAATGGAATTTGCCTATGATGCCATGTATGGTGCAGGGCAAAACGTAATGAGAAGAATTTTCCCTGAAATTACCTTATTACATTGTGATTACAATCCGGGGTTTGATGGACAAGCTCCAGAGCCAATCCACAAAAACCTTGGAGAATTCAGTGAGTTAATCAGAATTAGCGAAGAAATTGATTGTGGTTTGGTTACAGATGGTGATGCAGATAGAATTGGACTTTATAACAAAGCCGGAAAATTTGTAGATTCTCACCATATCATTTTACTTTTAGTGCATTATTTGCATAAGTACAAAAAGATGGATGGTAAGGTAATCACTACTTTTAGTGCTACATCAAAAATCACAAAACTCGCAGAAGCATATGGTTTACCTATTGAAATAACTAAAATTGGTTTCAAATACATTTGCGAAAAAATGGTTACCGAGAATGTTTTGGTTGGTGGTGAAGAAAGCGGTGGTATTGCCATTAAAGGTTTTATTCCTGAAAGAGATGGAATTTGGATTGGATTAACCCTTTGGGAATTCATGGCAAAAACCGGCAAAAGTTTGGATGAATTGATTCAGGAAGTTTATGATGTTGTTGGTTCATTCTCAATGGGAAGAATTGATTTACATATCACTGAAGAAATTAAACAAAATGTATTAGCTGCTTGTAAATCAGGAAAATATACTCAGTTTGGTAAGTATAAAATTGAAAAAACTGAAGATTTGGATGGATTTAAATTCCATTTAGGAAACGGAGAATGGGTAATGATTCGTGCAAGTGGAACAGAACCTGTATTAAGAGTGTATTCAGAAAGTGATTCTGATGAAAATGCTCAAAAAATACTTGAGGCATGTAAGAACACAATCTTAGCATAATCAAACTAAAAGATAAAAAAATAGCCACTAGTTAACTAGTGGCTATTTTTTTATCTTTTTAAATTATTTAAGATTTACAACCCAATTGAAATCATCCTGATGATTACCGGTTTGAATACCATACATCGTTTTATAAATCCAGTTAGAAATAACTCTGTTTTCTGATTCTGGCAGCATATAATCTACTCCTTTGTAGCCAATTCCGGCAATTTTAGCAATAATCGCAGCAGTTCCTGTTCCAAAGCAATCTGTCATAGCACCTGATTTTGCAGCTTCAATTACTTCACTTATAGAAATCTTTCTTTCTTCGATTTTTAAGCCCCTTTGCTTTAACAACTTAATACAACTATCTCTGGTAACACCTCTAAGTATATTTCCATCCAAAGCTGGTGTCCAAACAGTATCATCATTAATTATGAAAAACAAGTTGGTAGTACCCGATTCTTCAACATGTTCATGGGTTCTTCCATCTGTCCAGATAATTTGGTCGTAACCCTTCTTTTTAGCTTCCATTGTTGGAAGCATTGAAATTCCGTAATTACCTGCAGCTTTTGCAAATCCGGCCATTCCATCAGAAGCCCTGACAAATTTTTCTTCCACCAAAACCTTAATCGGTTTAGGGTAGTAACTGTTTACAGGACAACAAAAAATAATGAAACTGTAATTATTACTAGGACGCACACCAACGAAATCGTCAGTAGCAAACATAAAAGGTCTTAAATACAAAGCACTACCCTCTTTGGTTGGAATCCAATCTTTTTCAAGCGATACCAGTGTGCTAAGTCCTTCCATAAATAATTCTTCAGGAATTTCTGGCATTCCCATTCTAACTGCACTTTCATTTAAGCGAATTATATTATCCATTGGTCTGAATAATAGCGCATCACCATTAGGATTTTTAAAAGCTTTCATGCCTTCAAAAATAGCTTGCCCGTAATGTAGCGCAGAAATTGAAGGAGCCATTAAAATAGGACCATAAGGCAGAATTTGAGGATTTTGCCAATTGCCATCCATAAAATCCACCTTAAACATGTGGTCTGAAAAGATTTTTCCGAACTCAATGTTCTCAAAATCACATTGATCAATTCTAGATTGCTGTGTTTTATTAATTTTTATCGAAATTGCCATGGTATGAATAATGGTTTAAAGATAGATGATGCGTTTGTGCTTCCCCTATTCGATGAAATAATCGGGGTCAAAGAAACAGATTTTTCCATACAAATCAACCCTTTGGGAAAAGGACAACATAAACTCTTGATGCTTAGTGATTGTAAAACACACGATTATTTTTCAGATCCTGAAAAACAGTTATTAAATGGCATCCTAGATAAGGGTCTCAAAAAGTCATTTGATGATGTTTGGTTCATCAATACTGAAAAAGACAATATTAGTTTTGACGTAATTCTTAATCAGTTAAAACCTCAAACAGTTATTATCTGGGGTTGTGATTCTTTTATGGCGAAGAATAATTTAAGAATGGACAATCATCAACAGGCATTGTTACATGGAATTGGAATTTTAAAAGCACAATCATTAAGTGAATATTTAAATGACAATGTTGCCAAGGGAAAACTTTGGGTTGCTATGAAAAAAATGTTTTTTGCTTAAATCCTATGAAACTAATATTTGCTAGTCATAACCAGAATAAAGTAAAAGAAATAAACTCCTTATTGGAAGGATTAGTAAGTGTTTATTCTTTAAATGATATTGGAATAATTGAAGAAATTCCTGAAACCGGCGAAACTTTAAAAGAGAACTCGTTTATAAAAGCTCAGGCTTGCGAAAAAATTACCGGTCTTAATGTGTTTGCTGATGATACAGGATTAGAAGTTGAGGCTTTAAATGGTGAACCGGGCGTATACAGTGCCAGGTATGCAGGACCTGAAAAGCTGGCCTGGAAAAACATGGAAAAACTTATTTTTGCTTTATCTGATAAATCCAATAAAAAGGCAAGATTTGTTAGCTGGATATGTTTGATAATCAATAATCAAACATATTATTTTGAAGGTGAACTTAAAGGTACAATTATATCAGAAATGAAAGGAATTAATGGATTTGGATATGATCCCATATTTGTTCCAGAAGGAGAAACCAGAACCTTAGCCGAAATGAGTTCAGAGGAGAAAAACAACATTTCTCATAGAGCAATTGCACTTCAAAAAATGAAAGATTTTCTAAGATCTGAAATTAAATCAATCAGTTAATTATTTTACCAGATTAGATTTCCCTTTTAAATTTTCCTGCAATTCTAATAATGCAGAATCATCCGCTTCCAAATCAGATAATTTGTGTCTGTAAAAATATGCCGGAATTTGTCCAACAATAATTGACAATCCAACTATAATTGATGTAACCAGATAGGCCGGATTATCTTTTATAGAAAATGCTACTAAAATAAAAACTAGGTTTACAGCAACCAAAGTAAAACTTACCTCACGGTGGTTCATTCCAATTCTCATTAACCAATGGTGAATATGGTTTCTATCTGCCTGAAATGGTGATTTTTTCTTACTTGTTCTTAAGATAAAAACCCTTAAAGTATCATAAA
>JBIPMI010000200.1:0-5818 GCA_044369215.1 Bacteroidia bacterium
CTGCTCTATGAATATTGGCATTATCGAAACGATAATATTTGTCCAATGCCTCTATTACAGATATTGGTTTTTGAGTAGTAGCGGCATTATCAAAATATACCAAAGGATGTCCATTTACCTCTTGGTGTAAAATTGGAAATAATGTCCGTATTTTTTCAATATCCGCAATATTCACTTAGTATTTATTATAATTTTCTTTCAATTTCATCTTCCAGTAACTGAACCAATTCTGGAATTTTAATCTTTTCTGCAATATCATCTGCAAATGCAACAAGCAGTAATTTTCTTGCTGCATCTTCAGGGATACCTCGACTTCTCAAGTAAAACAATGGCTCTTCGTCTAACTGACCAATTGTTGCTCCATGCGTACATTTTACATCATCAGCAAAAATTTCAAGCTGAGGTTTGGTATTAACAGTAGCATCGTTGCTCAAAAGAATATTTTGGTTTCTTTGATAAGCATTTGTTTTTTGTGCATCCAAATGAACCATGATTTTACCATTAAAAACTGCTGTAGAACTATCCTTTAAAACACCTTTGTATTTCTCATCACTAAAGCAATTTGGCTTAGCATGATCAACTCTTGTATGGTTGTCTACAAATGAATCTTTTTCAATAATGTACAAGCCGTATAAAAGACTATTGCAATTTTGCCCATTCATATAAAAATGAAGGTTATTGCGAACCATTTTACCATCAAGTGTTAGGGTAACATGGTTAATATTGGTATTGGCTTCCTGAAAGATTTGTGTAAAATGATTCAGATAAGATTCTCCTGTCTGGCGTTGAACTTTGTAGTGTTCCAGATGCGAGTTTTCATCGACATAAACTTCTGTAACTGCATTACAAAATGATGATGAAATTCCCGCTGAGTAAAACGATTCAACAATATGAACAGAGGCATTTTTTTCAACTACAATCAGATTTCTTGGTTGAGCCAAAACAGCTAATTGAGATGAATCACTGATATTAAAAATGATGATTGGATGTTCTGCCTGTTTGCCCTTCGGTACAAAAACAAAAGCGCCATCACTTAATAAAGCAGTATTTAATGCATTTAAAGATTCATTATTAACAGGCACATACTTTCCAAAATGTGCATTGAATTCGCTTGGATATTCTTTACGAGCTTTGGCAAGATTACAAATCAGAATTGTTTCATCTTTTTCAATAATCAAAGACAATTCTGAATGGAAACAACCATTGATAAATACCAAACGGTTAGCTTTGATATTTATCAGAATTGAAGCATTTAAAAGCTCTTCTGCATTTGCTACCTCAGCACATGAACTTTGAAGAGGCAAATCAAATACCTTTTTGAAATTCGTATATTTCCATTCCTCATTTTTGGTTGTAGGAAATCCTAATTTCTCAAATTCCTTGAACGCATTTTCACGAATATGAACAAAATCAGAGCCTGTTTCTGCTTGTTGCAAATAGCGACTAAAATCTTGTTTAATGTTCTCTAATAAACTCATAATAAGCACGAAGCCTTTTTATTTTTGTGAATGAATGATTAAACTGATGCAGCTTCTACTTCTGCTTTAATCCAATCGTAACCTTTAACCTCAAGTTCTTTAGCAAGATTTGCATCGCCACTTTTTACGATTCTTCCTTTGTAAAGTACATGAACAAAATCTGGAACGATATAATCCAATAATCTTTGGTAATGTGTAATTACGATAAATGAGTTCTCTTTGTTTCTCAATTTGTTTACGCCATTAGAAACCAAACGCAAAGCATCAATATCCAAACCGGAGTCTGTTTCATCTAAAATACCTAATTTAGGCTCTAGCATAGCCATCTGGAAAATCTCATTTCGTTTCTTTTCTCCACCACTAAATCCTTCATTTAATGAACGAGATGTTAAAGATTTATCCATTTCAACCATTTCCATTTTCTCACGCATCATTTTCAAGAAATCAGTAGCTTCCATAGGCTCTTGTCCATGGTACTTTCTTTTTTCATTGATAGCAGTTTTAAGGAAATTGGTATTACTCACACCAGGTATTTCTACAGGATATTGAAAAGCTAAAAATACTCCTTCTCGAGCTCTGTCTTCCGGAGCCATTTCCAACAAATCTTTTCCTTCAAATTCAACTGAACCCTCAGTTACTATATAATCTGCACGTCCTGCAAGAACCGAAGAAAGTGTACTTTTTCCGGCACCATTGGGACCCATTATAGCATGAACTTCACCCGGATTTACAACTAAATTGATACCATTCAGGATTTTCTTTCCTTCGATTTCAGCTTTTAAATTTTCTATTTTTAACATAAATCTATTTTCTTTTTTTGGTAGATAAAAGAGGAATTAACCAACAGAACCCTCTAATGAAACGGCTAATAATTTTTGAGCCTCAACAGCAAATTCCATAGGTAATTGGTTCAAAACTTCACGGCAAAATCCGTTTACAATTAAACCGATTGCTTCTTCAGTTCCAATTCCTCTTTGGTTGCAATAAAATATCTGGTCTTCACCAATTTTACTTGTACTGGCTTCATGTTCAACAACAGCAGTTTTGTTATTGATTTCGATGTATGGAAAAGTATGAGCTCCACTTCTGTCGCCAATCAACATACTATCACACTGCGTATAATTTCTAACAGATTCAGCTTTTTTAGCAACTTTAACTAAACCTCTGTAAGTATTGTGAGATTTACCTGCTGAAATTCCTTTAGAAACGATTCTGCTTTTGCTGTTTTTTCCAATATGAATCATTTTGGTACCTGTATCGGCAACTTGTGCATTATTGGTAACAGCTACTGAGAAAAATTCTCCAATAGAATGATCACCTTTTAATATACAGCTAGGATATTTCCAGGTGATTGCGCTTCCTGTCTCAACTTGAGTCCAGCTAATTTTAGCATAATCGCCTTCACAAACACCTCTTTTGGTAACGAAATTATAGATTCCACCTTTACCATTTTTATCACCCGGATACCAGTTTTGTACAGTTGAGTATTTTATTTCTGCTTTTGTATGAGCAATTAGTTCAACTACCGCAGCGTGTAATTGGTTTTCATCCCGCATTGGAGCTGTGCAACCTTCGAGATAAGAAACATAAGAACCTTCATCAGCAATAATTAATGTGCGTTCAAACTGTCCGGTATTTTCAGCATTAATTCTGAAATAAGTAGAAAGTTCCATTGGGCACCTTACACCTTTAGGAATATATACGAAGGAACCATCTGAGAAAACGGCTGCATTTAAAGCTGCAAAATAATTATCAGTATAAGGCACTACAGAGCCCAAATATTGTTTAACCAATTCAGGATGTTCGTGAACGGCTTCCGAAATGGCACAAAAAATAACTCCTTTTTCTTTCAATTGTTCTTTAAAAGTAGTGGCAATTGAAACAGAATCAAAAACAGCATCAACGGCAACATTACTTAAACGCTTTTGTTCAGATAAAGAAATTCCTAATTTTTCAAAAGTTTTGATCAATTCAGGATCAACTTCATCAAGACTATTTAGCTTTTTTTTCTCCTTTGGAGCAGCATAATAGATGATATCCTGGTAATCGATTTTTGGATATTTAAAGTTTTGCCAATTAGGCTCTTCCATTTTTTGCCAATATCTAAAAGCTTTTAATCGATATTCTAACATCCATTCCGGTTCATTTTTTTTAGCCGAGATAAATCTTACAATATCCTCATTAACACCTTTTGGGGCAGTTTCCATTTCAATTGAGGTAGAGAAGCCATATTTGTATTCTTGACTTACTACCTGATCTATTATATCTACTTCTTCAGACATGAGGCTTGGTTTTGATTGAAATTGTTTGCAAAAATAAGAGATTTTTCGTCTTGTTTATACTTAGTCTAAATAAAATACAGATTAGTTGTTGGAATGTTTTGATGAAAAAGAAATAGAATTAGACGAAAACCTTTATAACACTCATAATGAATGACATCAACTGTTTAAACAAAAAAGGGGGCCCGCAAGCGGGCCCCCTTCCTATTCGATTGAATAATGAATTATTGTAATTTAACCAATTTTTCTAAAGTGGTTTTTCCGTTTGCTCCTAATTTTAAGAAATAAACACCAGCAGGTAAACTTGATGTTTCAGGAACTGAAACCTGGTTATATCCTTCAGTACCCTGAATTGATTGTGTCAATAAAGTTTGTCCATTTAGGTTCATTACTTCTACAGATACTTCAGTTGCACTTGGTAAAGTGAATCCAACTGATATGCCTGACTCAAAAGGATTAGGCTGAACAGTGTTTAGTATCATTTCCTGATTTTCTTCCAAAGCCAAACTAACAATTTTTGATAATGAAGTAGTACCATCAAAATCAACCTGAGCTATTCTGTAATACAAAGTTTTAACTCCTAAATTGAATGCTTCTGCATCTAAATGCTTGTATTCAACCAATTTATTTGAAGTACCCATTCCTTTTACCTGAGCAATTGCTTCAAAGTTTTTACCATCTAAAGAGCGCTCTATAATAAAATGACTATTATCCATTTCAGAAGCTGTAGACCAGTTGATTAATGCACCATCATCTACCTTTTTAACCAAAATTGATTTGTAAGTAACAGGCAGCGGACTATTGTTAGCACCAATTGAGAATTGGTTATTAAATTGAGTTGTTGAACCTAAAACCAATCTAACAGTTTGTGCTGCAATATTAACTGAATCAACTCTTCCTAAGAATCCTTGAATTAAGCCCCAGTTTGCATCTTCATAATAATTTCTTGTATAGGCAAAAACATTTCCTGTATTTGCATTTACACTTAGATTTCCTGGATTCAATTGGAAAGTAGCCATTGCACTATCAAATGAGAAAGTACCATATTTATACACCAACCAGAAATTATCGTGAACATTTGTAATTCCACCAGGAGCAGTAATCGGAGTAGTGCCATATGGAACACCAGGGAAATAATAAACTCCAAAATTTCCGGTTCCGATTAGGTTTACTAATTCAAGTCCTAATTTGGTTCCTGTAAAGTTAATATTTGAAGCTGCTGCTTGGTAATTATATACTGAACTTGCATAAATAGGTAAAGGAGAATTTGCCCAAGAGATATTGGCATTTCCTTTTGCAACATTGCAGTTTCCTGATGCATCAGCAGCGTAAATTCCTGCATTATCATCAAATCTCCAATATGCAACTAATCTTGAACTTGCCATGTTGGCTAATCGAGAATGCATATTGGTTCTAATTTGAACATTCGTTCTAACAGTGTCCCAAACTCTCATTTCATCGATATTACCGCCAAAGAAACGATTTCCATTTGCAGATTGTCCGATAAGAAATGGATAAAAATTCGTAACTAAATTACCAGTTTGAGCAATCTCCCCTGCGGTGTCTCCATTAATTAACAAACGCATTGTAGCTCCATCATAAACAGCCGCTATATGAGAATAAATTAATGGGAACAATGTTTTTGTAGATGTAAGAGTAACATTTCCAGCAGAAGTACCAGTAGTAAATGTTACACTACCACCCGGATTGATTTCAATATTATATGATGGATTTAAAGTATCTTGATCTTTAGAACAAAGTGTCATTCTACTTGTGATGGAATTTGGTTTAACCCAAGCTTCCACACTAACTTTATTTCCACCAATACTCATTGCACCAAAACCATCAACCTCCATAAAATTAGATGTTCCATTTAATAAAACCGTCGTTCCTGTTCCCGTTGTTGGTGCAGCTAAATTAGTTACAACAAAAGTAAATGACAAAGTATCATTTCCTCTTTCGGCATCGGTGCTTAATGAAGACCAGGCTCTTAAAGTGTAAGTACCAACTGTTGTCGGATTAAATGTTGGGAATGAAATTGGGGCTAAACCATTTGATGCA
>JBIPMI010000014.1:0-18438 GCA_044369215.1 Bacteroidia bacterium
AGCCATTGTCTATAAACACATCCTCATTGGTGATATAGGAAATAAGTTCGGCAAATTTCTTACTAACTAAATCATCGTACAATTCTTTGAACACACCGCCCAATTCCCAATACTTACTTTTTTCGTATTTCTCTTTGGCGAAGACATAATCTGCACTCGGAGTTTCGATATTAGGAATATTGTTATAAAGCTCAGTTAACTTTGCTTCATCACAGAAATCGTCTATTCCAATATGAGGAAAGGGCTTAGCAGTCAGGAATTGTTCTCTGAACTTTTCTTTGTTGGCTTCTAAATAATCAAACCGAATCATAATTGTATTTTTATAGTACGCAATTTTTACTTTTTACTTAACTATAACAATGATTTGTGTCAGTTAATCAGAACAATGACGATTGCTTTTCTATGTCCTATTTTTCTTAAAATAAAACCTTAGTAAAATGTTGGTTTGATTTTTGATAGTTAAAATTTAAATTTCAAAACTATGAAAAAAACACTACTGCTATTTTTATTGCTCATTCCCATTTTACAATTAAAGGCGCAATTCAGTTTAGGTTCTTCAGTAGTTACGGCACAATTGAATTTGCAAAGCACCTATTCAAGATATTATAATCCAAGCTCAGCAAGTAATGCTGATAATAATATATTTTTAAATGGGGGACAGATTAATCTACAATATGAAAAAGTTTATAAGGATAATAAAATGTTTGGAATTGGTTTTTTACTCAATAATGCCAGTTTTTCCAAGAACTTTGTGAATTATTTAGCAGGTTTATCATTCAGTCATAGAAATATTTTTCTGATTAAAGATAAATATGGTTTTAACCTGCAATCAAATATAAGTTTTTTAGGAGGTGAATACATTACTTCATATTTTGGTCCTCGAAATAAGAGCTTTCAAATGCAAGTTGGTGCTGATATTAATGGAGGATTCTATTATTTCCTAAATAAAAATGTTGTATTCGGTTTGAATTATAATCTTCTGAGTTTTGATTACAGTTCAAGAACTAACAATGAGAAAAATTCACTCTTATTCCGTGATTCTGACTATAACAATACAGACCTTTCTATATTTATAAGTAATAGTTTCAGCTTAAGTAATTTGCGTTTGAGTGTGCAATATGTTTTTCAAGCTAAGCAATAAAGAAATGAGAAATTATATACTGATTATTCTGCTGTTTTTAAGCCAAATAACATTTGCTCAATTTAGTGCAAATCAAAAATCAATTTCAGGTTACACTTTTTTCGATTTCCAAAATCGAAATGTCAAAAACTTTAATTACTTGACCAGTGATACTGTAAAGATTCAAAGAGCAAATAATAAAAGTACAGGTTTTACCTTGGGTTTAGGAAAGGGAAAATTTGTTTCAGAAAAAAAGCTGAAAACCTGGGCAGTTTACTACAACTACAATTCAAGTTTTGAATTAACTGAAAGCTATGATTCTCTTGAAATTAATAGAATTTACTACAATCAAAATTTATCTATTGACCACACATTCAGCATCAGAAATCTAACAACAAATTTTGTTTCAATCAAACCTAAATTTGGGTTTTTATGGAGTTACAGTTATTCTGCAAGATTGAAATTGTCTAAAATCGAATCTGAAAGTAATAACTCATTACCTGTAATTTATACTAATAAAAGTCCTTCAGTTGGAGTTAATGCAGATTTTAATGCAGGATTATGGTATAAAATAAATGATAGATTTTTTGTTCAGACTTCTTTTAATTTACTTTCAGCTAATTTAACCTATACCAATATTTCCAATAGCAGCTTAGCTAATGCCAGCACATCAAACATCAGCCTGGGAATAAATGGAATTAGCTCTATTAATATGATACCTGAAACAATAAGTTTTGGCTTAACCTATATTTTGAAACCTTAAGAAAAATTTCTTTTAATAAATAATGACAAGTTATTCAAAGGAATTATCTCAATTTCGTCAAACTTAATATACTATTTGTTTGTTGACTTAGTTTATTACATTTTGCAAGAATGAGATTTTCTATGAAGTTTTGGGCATTATTGGCTTTTTTATATTTATTTGGATTGAATGATTCCTTCGCTCAAACAAGGGTTAGTATATCGGGTTACGTGAAAGATTCAACTACCGGCGAAACTTTAATTGGAGCAACTATCAAGGTAAATAAAACCGGAAAAGGTACTGCAACCAATCAGTATGGATTTTTTTCATTAAGCTTAGCAGAGGGAGAACAAACTTTATTGGTTTCTTATATTGGATATGAATCAAAATTGGTTTCTATCAAATCAACTAATAATAAAAACATTTCTGTGGCATTAAGTCCGGTTGGCGTTAAAGCCCGAGAACTCGTTATTACAGGTGAAAGAAGTGATAAAAATGTCAGAAGCACCGAAATGAGTCGTATTGAAATTTCAGGTGAAAAAATAAAATCACTGCCTGTTATTTTTGGTGAACCCGATGTTTTAAAAGCAATTACTCTATTACCCGGAATTAAAAGTGGGGGAGAAGCCAGTACCGGATTTTATGTACGTGGTGGTGGGCCCGATCAAAACCTGATTTTAATGGATGAAGCAGTTGTTTACAATCCTTCACATTTATTCGGTTTTTTGTCGGTATTTAATTCTGATGCTGTAAAAAACATTGATATCATTAAAGGTGGTATGCCCGCAAATTATGGAGGAAGATTGTCTTCAATTTTAAATGTAAACATGCGTGAAGGCAATAACCAAGAATATAAAACAAGTGGTGGAATTGGTTTGATTTCAAGTCGTTTAACTTTCGAAGGTCCAATCCAAAAAGGTAAAAGTAGTTTCCTTGTTTCTACTCGCAGAACTTATATAGATGTATTGGCAAAGCCATTTGTTCCTGCACGTTTGGCCGGAAATAGTTACTATTTTTATGATATGAACCTGAAAGGAAATGTAATATTGGGTGAAAAAGACAGACTCTTTATTTCAGGTTATTTTGGTAGAGATATTTTAGATTATAACAGTCCAACCAACAGAGATGTTTACTTTAATTTTGGTTGGGGAAACAGCACTGCTACTGCCAGATGGAACCATATCTTCAATTCTAAATTATTTGTAAATACAAGTTTGATTTTTAATCGTTATGATTTATTCAACGATTTTACTTTTGGTACCAGTGGTTTTAATGTTAAAAGCAGTGTTCAGGATTGGAATTTAAAATCTGATTTTACCTGGTTTGCAGCCGAAAAACATCAAGTTAAGTTTGGTGTGAATTATACATTCCATACATTTCAACCTGGAATTTTAGCAGGTGCAATTGGTTCAATTTCTATCAATCAAACCATCAATAAACAATTTGCTCATGAATATGCTGCTTATATAATGGATGAATGGCAAGTAAACCAAAGAATCACTCTTAACTTAGGACTTAGAGCGGTGGCATTTAATTTAGTTGGCCCCTTTACTCAACAAGTCTTCGATAATGATACACAATTACCAACAGGTGATTCAAAAACTTTTAAAGCAGGAGAATCAATTGCATTCTACCCTTGTTTGGAGCCTAGAGCCAGCGGAACATATTTAATCAATGAACAATCTTCTGTAAAAGCTTCATTTACTCAAACCTATCAGTTTTTACATTTGGCAACTACCAGTGGAGCTCAATTTCCATTGGATTTATGGGTACCAAGTTCACAAAAAGTTAAACCACAATTGGCATACCAATATGCTTTGGGTTATTTCAGAAACTTTAAACAAGATGCTTATGAATCATCAGTTGAAGTTTATTATAAACCCATGTTAAATCAAATTGAATTTAAACCCGGAGCTCAATTGTTTTTTAATCAGAATTTAGAAAATGAAATGGTATTCGGACAAGGATTAAGTTATGGCGCAGAATTTTTTCTTAAAAAGAAAACAGGTGATTTAACAGGATGGTTTGGTTATACATGGAGCAGGACTACACGTCAGTTTGATGCATTGAACAATGGCAATCCATACTTTTTTAGGTACGATAGAACCCACGATTTTTCATTGTTATTATCTTATCAAATCAATAAAAAATGGAATGCTAATTTTGTATTTGTATATGGAACAGGAAATGCTGTTACGCTTCCGGTAGGCAGATATACATACAGATTTGGCGTAAATACACAAGAGCAAAAACCTGAATTTGCCATTGTTGATGTGTATGATAAGGTGAATGATTATAGATTACCAGCTTATCATCGTGCAGATATTTCATTCACTTATTTAGCTAAAAAGACAGATAAATGGGAGAGTTCATGGAATTTTTCAATTTATAATATTTACAATAGAGCAAATCCTTATTTCATTTATTTTTATCCTGATGTTGAGTTAAATGAAGTGAAGGCATTTATGGTTTATTTATTCCCAATTCTTCCATCAGTACAATGGAGTTTTAAGTTTTAAACAGATGAGAAGTAGTATTTTGTTTATGATAGTTTTGGTATTTGGATTCATATCTTGTGAAAAAGAAATAGATATTGATATTCCAAGTGTAAAAGAACAATTGGTGGTTGAAGCCAGCATCAATCAAAGGTTTTCCAGTTTGAATTATGTTTTTATCAATAAAACAATCGACTATTTTAAACCCGATTTGAGTTTGAATGGGTTTAGTAATGCCAATGTTTTTATAACAGAAGGAAGTATACAGGGAACAGATACCGTTTACAATGGAACACGTTATCAGTTTACGGCTATATCAGATAGTTTATTACCCGGTATTTACGTGAATCCTTTATTTATGGGAAAGGAAAATACTCCTTATGCTCTTGATATTACTATGCAGGATGGAAGAAAAGTAAATGGTAAAACATTCATTGGAAAGGCTCCATTTATTGATAGTTTGGTGCATTGGAATGAAATTGAGAATAATGATACAAATTCATTTTTCTGGATGCAGTGGTTTGATGGACCTGAGCAAAATAATTACAGAATGGCACTCTATAACAATGTTGATTCAACCTTATTTGGTTGGGGTGCAGCACAAAGGTTTTATACTTTTGATGATGAATTGTTAAACAATACCAAAAGGCCTTTTAGAACTTTAAGAGGATATGATTATGGCGATACAATCAATATCTTTTTATCATCTGTAGGTAGAAAAGAATTTTTGTTTTGGCAATCGTTTGGAAATGCGGCAAACAATGGTGGTCCATTTGCAACACCGGTTAGTGTAAGTTCAAATGTTAGCGGAGCCATTGGTTCCTTTACAGGTTATGCAATAGAGAACAGAAGGATTATCTTAAGATAAAATGCCCGATAAATTCTAAGTTTAAATTAGAATTTTAAATTTGAAATTTTGTATTTATTAGGGTGTTTTATTTTTCATAAATATTCTACTTCAACATAACTTCTTATTGTATCATGTAAATCCTTTAAAAAACATTTATTTTGCGCTTATGCATCAAGCTAAGGAAAAGAAAAAAATAGCAATTTTAGGAAGTACAGGTTCAATTGGAACACAAGCTTTAGATATCATTAAAGAAAATCCGGATGAACTTCAGGTAGAGGTTCTAACTGCTCATAGTAACGCTGATTTACTTATTAAACAAGCCATTGAGTTTAATCCAAATCATGTTGTAATTGCTGATGAATCTAAATATTTGCAAGTTAAAAATGCTTTAGAATCTCATGATATCAAGGTATTTGCCGGACAAAAATCTATTTCCGATTTAATGTCGATTACCTCTGCAGATACTGTTTTAACTGCCATGGTAGGTTATAGCGGATTGTTGCCAACTATAGCAGCTATTGAAAACAAAAAGCGAATTGCGCTGGCAAATAAGGAAACATTGGTTGTTGCCGGTGAAATGATTACGAAATTATGTGCCGAAAACCATGTTGATTTATTACCGGTTGATAGCGAACATTCAGCCATTTTTCAATGTTTGGTTGGTGAAAATTTAGATTCAATAGAAAATATAATTTTAACCGCTTCAGGTGGTCCGTTTAGAGGAAAAAAACGTGATGAATTGATTCATGTGACAAAGGCCCAGGCTTTAAAACATCCGAATTGGAGCATGGGGGCAAAAATTACCATCGACTCAGCCAGTTTGATGAATAAAGGTTTGGAGGTAATTGAAGCAAAATGGCTTTTTGGTGTTAAAGGTGATAAAATTAAAGTGGTTGTTCATCCACAAAGTATCATTCATTCAATGGTTGAATTTGAAGATGGAAGTATCAAAGCTCAAATGGGTTTGCCAGATATGAAATTACCCATTCAATATGCTTTTTATTTCCCTCAGCGTAAACAAAACAATTGGCCAAGAACGAACTTTAAAACCTTTAATCGACTTGATTTCGAAGAGCCAGATACAGAAACATTCAGAAACCTTGCACTTGCTTATCATGCTATGGATAAGGGCGGAAATATGCCTTGTATTCTTAATGCAGCAAATGAAATTGCAGTCCAGTTATTCCTTGAAGATAAAATTAGCTTTTTAGGAATTGCCGAACTCAATGAAAAATGTATGATGAACATGCCATTTATCTCAACTCCTACTTTGGATGATTATATCAATACCGATGCTGAAACCAGGAAAATGGCTCTTAATTTTGGTAAGAAATAGGCGATTTGAAATACTTAGAAAATTCTAAGTTTAAAATGTTCTTTTACTTGTCCTTTTCTAAATGAAATAATCCCGAAAAAGAATAAATCAACAGAAATGCTGATTGTAGGATGATTTTTAATTTCTTCCCAGGCTTTTGTCATTCCTTCACTCCAGTAAATATCATCAAAAATGATGAGTGTGTTTTCATGAACTTTGGGTAATATCCATTCAAAATACCGAATTGTTGCTTCGTAACTATGGTTGCCATCAATAAAAATAAAATCTACAACATCTAATTTTTCTAATAAAAGAGGAAGTTGCTCATCAAAAGAACCAAGAATTAAATGTGCGTTTTTTTGAAGTGAAAGTGATTCTATATTTTTTTTCGCTAATTCATGAACATCCTTACTGGCCTCAATGCTATACAGAGATGGATTACTTTTATTTTCTAAAGCTTTTAACAAATAAGAAGTTGTAATTCCTAAGGAGGTCCCGAGTTCTATGCAATTATTTAAATCTGAGTTTTTAATTAAATAATGCAGAATTTCAGCAATTCTTGATGGTTTTAAATCTGTTTTAGCAATACTAGAAACTTTCAGGTGTTTAATTTCTCCTTCTGATTTTGCTAAAGCACCAAAATCTGTATAGGTAACCGTTGAATTGTCTTGCTTTAAGGTTTTCCTTAGATTTTCAATTTGTTTGAATTCAATTTTAGAAGCTGCCTGTTTTTTAATTGATTCCTTGTACATCTTAAAAACATAAGGAGAATGTAATACATCAATAAATGTAGCATTCAGATAATGTTTAATAAGACTTTTATGATAATGGAAATACAGGCTCATTGATGAATATTTCATTAAAAAGCCCCGTTTCCGGGGCTTTTTTTAGTATTTAATTATTGTGCTGATTGTTTTAAATCTTTTAGCACTTTTAACTTTTCTTCTAAATCAAGGATATGCTTTTTGGCAATTTCAATTTTACTAATGATTTGATCAGCCATTGGATTTTTTGCACTTGAAGATTTGAAGAACCCTAAATTGTTATCCCAGGTTTCAATATCTTTTTTCATTCCTTTGATTCTTTCTTGTAGGATTTTTTCTTCTCTATACAATTTTTGAGCACCATTTGGAGAGCTAGCTAACAATTCAAAGTTTTCGCGCTCTCTATCATGACGCATGTCTTTATTTAATTGTTTATGCTTGCCATACAATTTGTCGAGCAGTTCATTGTATTTTTTATTGATTTCATCTTTTGCATTTGCAGGCACGTAACCAATTCCGTTCCATTCTGCTTGAATCTTTTTCAATTCCTGAAATGCATTATCCATTTCAGCAGCTGCAAGTGTTTCAAGTTTAGTAATGATAGCCTTTTTTGCTTCTAGGTTTTGTACTTGTTCTTCTTTAACAGAAGCATAGCGTTGTGCTTTTTGTTCGAAGAAAGAATCGCAAGCTGTTCTAAATCTGCGCCAAACTGCATCATTTACTTTATCAGGAGCCGGACCAATTTTTTTCCAGTCTTCCTGTAATTTCTTTAATTGTTCGGTTTGTTTGTTCCAATCAATTGGAGTCCCTGAAATGCTTTCAGCAGTTTCACAAAGTACTTCTTTAGCTTTTAAGTTTGCATTTCTTTCGGCATGCATAGCTTTGAAGAAGTGATTTTTATTGTTGTAGAAAGTGTTTCTTGCTTCACGGAAATCGTTCCAAACTTGGTCGCGAACTGCCATTGGTACATGACCAATTTTCTTCCAAGCTTCCATTAATTCATTGGAAACGGTGGTTTTTTCCATCCAATCTTTAATGCGAACACTTTTTAAATCGGCTAGTTCTTTGGCTTTCACTAAAAGTTCTTTTTTAGCTTCAAGATTTTTATTTCTTTCTTCCTCAACTTCAGCACTCTTAGCTTTGATGAAATCGTAAACTTTATCAACTTCAACTTTAAATCTGTTCCAAATATCATCAGAAGCTTCTTTTGCAACCGGACCAATATTTCTCCAATCTTCCTGGTATTTTTTCACCGACATCAGAATTTTTTTGATGCTGGTTTCTTCCACGATTAATTTGCTAACATGAGCAATTAATTCAATTTTATGGTCAAGATTTTTAGAGCGATCTAAATCTTTTAATTCATTATTAATTGAAAGTCTGTCATAGAAAATCTCAACTAAAACTCTGTACTTCTCCCAAAGCTCTTCAACTTTTTCTTTCGGTACATGTTTAATTTTTTTCCATTCAGAACTTAAATCTTTCAATTTATTTAAGCTGCCTTCAGTTTCTTCAGATTCGTTTAATTTTCTGATTTCTTCCAAAATGGCTTCTTTCCTTTTCAGGTTGGCAAGTTTTTCGGCTTCTTGTCTTTGTCTGGCCTCTTCTTTTTTGGTTTTCAAGGCTTTAAAAGCAGAATTGAATTCTTCTTTGCTTGAATCTCCTTTGAATTCGAAATTATCTTTTTCACCACCTTCTTCCAGGAATTTTTCCAGAGCAGATGCTTGTTCTTCCTGCAAATGTTGCTCGAAGAAAGGTCTAATAGCTTTGAAGATAGAAATGGCTTCATCCACTTCTTTTTCTTCCATTGCTTTTAGAGCAGCTTTTAATAATTCAGCTTTCGATAAACTTGAAAAATCAGGAATTTCCTCAACAGAGACTAATTCATGTTCTTCTTCGCTCATTTCATGCGATTCTACTTCAACATCTAAAACCGGCGCAGTAGCGCTGTTTTCAATGGTTTGTACAGTTTCAGAAACTACGGTTTCTGAAATAGGGTTAACTCCTTGCTCTTGCAATTCGTCGCTTACGTTTTCCAACTCCTGATTCATCATTGGTTTACTTTGATTTCTTAAGGGACGTCAAAGGTATGGATTAAAAGAATATTTTTGCCCTTCAAAAAATTGAAATTTATTACTTATGGAAGTAAAAATTATTGAATGTCCGAGAGATGCCATGCAAGGGCTCCACGATTTTATACCTACTGAAGTTAAAATTGCCTACATAAATGGGCTTTTGCAGGTAGGATTTGATACAATTGATTTCGGGAGTTTTGTTTCTCCAAAGGCAATTCCGCAGATGAAAGATACCGCTGAGGTGTTGAAAAATTTGCAGATTTCGGAGTCAAAATCAAAATTATTGGCCATAGTTGCCAATTCAAGAGGTGCAGAAGATGCCATTCATTTCCCTGAAATCAATTATTTAGGCTTCCCATTTTCTATTTCTGAAACTTTTCAGCAGAGAAATACCAATAGTTCGATGTTGGAATCTATAAAAACAGTAGAAAATATTCAGAATTTATGTGTGAAATCTGGAAAGGAATTGGTTTTATACATTTCAATGGGATTTGGAAATCCTTATGGTGATGCTTGGGATGCAGAAATTACAGCTAATTGGTCGCATAAAATGAAAGAATTGGGAATTGGTATTATTTCTTTAAGTGATACCATTGGCATTGCCAATCCTGAAAGCATCTCTTATTTGTTTAAAAACTTAATCAATGATTTACCACAAGTAGAATTTGGAGCCCATTTACACACCACACCTGATGCTTGGGAAGAAAAAGTAAAAGCTGCATACGACAATGGTTGCAGAAGATTCGATGGAGCCATCAAAGGACTGGGAGGTTGCCCAATGGCAGCAGATAGTTTAACTGGCAATATGCCAACAGAAAAAATGTTGTTTTGGTTTGAAGAAAATAAAATTGAAACAGGCATTGATTCAAATATTTTTGGACAATCGATGGTGTTGGCAAATAAAGTTTTTACAGGAAGATCATAAAAATAGCCGAAATTTTCGGCTATTTTATTACATCTTACTCAATGCTTCTACCATATTTATTTCAACACGGTTGATTACATTTTCATAATCTTGTTTGATGAAGGTTTTACCTGTTACCTTTTCAAATAGTTCTATATATCTTGAAGTAACCAAATTGATAAATTCTTCTGGCATGTGTGGAGCTGATTGTCCTTCCTTTCCCTGGAATCCATTTTCTATCAACCATTGCCTTACAAATTCTTTTGACAATTGTCGTTGTTGCTGGTCTTTTGCTTGTATTTCAACATAAGTATCAGCATAAAAATAACGACTTGAATCAGGTGTATGAATTTCATCCATTAACATCACTTCACCATCTTTTATGCCGAATTCATATTTGGTATCAACCAAAATTAAACCTTGATTTGCGGCGTATTCTGTGCCAAAAGCAAATAGTTTTCGGGTATAATTTTCCAATTGAACATATTCAGCTTCAGTAGCTAAACCTTGTAACAAAATATCTTCGCGTGAAATGTCTTCATCATGTCCTTCAGTTGCTTTGATTGTAGGTGTGATGATAGGTTCAGGAAAACGGTCATTTTCTTTCATTCCATCGGGCATATTTACACCGCAAATTACTCTTTTCCCGCTTTTGTATTCTCTCCAGGCATGTCCTGCTAAATAACCACGAATCACCATTTCAATAGGAAGTGGTTTGCATAAATGACCGATACTTACATTGGGGTCTGGACTATTGATTAACCAGTTTGGAACAATGTCTTTACTTAAATCAAGAAAGTGTTTGGCAATCTGGTTTAAAACTTGTCCTTTGAAAGGAATAGGCTCTGGTAAAACAACATCGAAGGCCGATATTCTGTCGCAAGCAACCATAGCCAGGTATTTATCTGAAATACCATACACATCTCTTACTTTACCTCTATAAAACGAAACCTGATTGGGTAATTGATATTGGGTTTGAACGAGTGCTTTCATTTGCGATTATTTTGAGTCTATATGATTGGATTCTGTTTTATTTGGTTTTTTATGGTCGTATGCCTTGATGATGTCTTTCACCAATTTATGTCGAACCACATCTTCAAAACTAAGGTATGCAAATTCAATTCCTTTAATTCCATCTAAAATTTTCACTGCTTTTAATAATCCCGATTGATCTTGTTTAGGCAAATCTATTTGGGTTAAATCTCCTGTGATAATGAATTTAGCATTGGGTCCCATTCTGGTTAAAAACATTTTCAATTGCAGATCGGTGGCATTTTGAGCCTCATCCAAAATTACATAAGCATTGTCTAAGGTTCTACCACGCATAAAAGCCATTGGGGCGATTTCGATGACACGGGTTTCGATGTATGATTTTAGCTTATCAGCAGGAATCATATCATCCAAAGCATCATACAATGGACGTAAATAAGGGTCGATTTTTTCTTTTAAATCACCCGGTAAGAAACCTAGATTTTCACCAGCTTCAACAGCAGGTCGGGCTAGAATAATTCTTCTGATTTCCTTTTCTTTTAAAGCCTTCACAGCTAAAGCAACAGCAGTATAAGTTTTTCCGGTACCAGCAGGACCAATAGCAAAAAGGATATCATTTTTATTAAGTAATGAAACCATTTTTCTTTGGTTTGGAGTTTTTGCACGAATTACTTTTCCATTGTTTCCATACAAAATAATATCACCGGTTTCAGTAGATTTTTCTTCTGTTTTTGTGGATGATTTTTTAGGATTTGTTCCACTTAAAATAGATTCCAATTGAACCTCACTAATAGAACCGAATTGATCGATTGTATGAACCAGCTCTTGAAATTTTTCTTCAAAAAGTTCAATAGTAAATTCATCGCCAGATAAAATTATTTGGTTTCCTCTTGAAACAATTTTTAGCTTAGGGAAATGATTTTGAAGTATTTTCAGGTTTTTATTGTGCGGACCAAATACCAATGTTGGCTCAAAATGATCTATGCTTATTTCTTTAGTATTCAAATTGTCGATTGCTAATTGTTAATTTGCAACAAATTTAATAAAAAACATCTGCTTTGAACATTATCACAATAACTTCTGACTATGGTGCTGGAAGTCACTATATTGGAGCTTTGAAAGGAGCCATCTATAATAAAGTGGCAGGAGCTGTTATCGTTGATATATCCCATCAAACAGACCAGTACAATGTAATGCAGGCTGCCTTTGTTTTATCAGGAGTGTATAAAAATTTTCCTTTAGGAACCTGGCATTTAATAGCAGTAGACACATCAATTTATTTACATAAACAAATCCTAGTAGTGGAGGTTGATGGTCATTTTTTTATTGGAGCAGATAATTCTATTTTTTCGCTAATTTTTAAGGAATTGCCAAAGAAAGTTTATAAGATTACAGGATTGGAAGGAAAAGTGAATGAGATCTTTCCTGAGAAAAATATTTTTCCTGAAATAATTGCACATTTTTTCAAAAGAGGAGATTTAAAGGGAATTGCAGAGCCAGGACAAATCAAGAGGATTTTTCAAAACATTGATACTTTTGTAGAGAACAATTTTTTAAAGGGAAGGGTAATGATGGTAGACAGTTATCAAAATGCGATAACAAATATTTCAAAAGCTGATTTTGAGCAATTTACTGGAAATTCACCATTTAAAATTATGTATTGGCGAAAAAACTTCATTGATAAAATATCTCCAAATTATTACCAAGGAAAGGAAGGAACAGAGTTGGCTATTTTTAATGAAAATGAATTGTTGGAAATTTGCATGCATAGGGCAAAAGGAGCGCAATTATTGGGTTTGAAACCTGGTTCAATGATTATGGTCGAAAAATTAGAAGAAAATGATAAATAGAATTGTAAGAATGAGTTTCAGGCCAGAAGAAGTTGAAAATTTTCTTAAAGTTTTTGAAGCTTCTAAAGATAAAATTGCCGGATTTGAAGGATGTGAAGGATTGAATTTATTGCGTGATTCTAAACAAACCAATGTGCTTTTTACCTACAGTTACTGGCGCGATGAAATTTGTTTAAACCATTACCGATACTCAGAATTATTTAAAGATACATGGGCAAAAACAAAGGTTTTATTCAATGATAAACCTGAGGCTTGGAGTTTGGATTTGTTGGATAAGGTGAAGTAAATTTTGGGAATTACATTCTATAAACTTCAATTTGAGTGTACAGAAAATAGGTTTCCCCACAATATCAAGCTAAAACAAGCTACAGGCTTCATCTCAAATTCTTTATTTTTGAAAGAATATTAATTACAGTTATTGTAATTAAAGAAAAAATATTGTCCATGAAGTTTTTGAATGCATTAATCATATTTATGTTGTTTTCATTAGCAACATTAGCCAAACCTCTTGATTCTTTAAGATTAGAATTAAGAGAAGGCAAAAAAATGATTGTACATCGCGCAGTTGCGGGAGAAAAAATAGCCGATATTGCCAACAAATACGGGATGGATGCAAACATTATAATTTCTTCAAATCCTTTGATTCAGGGAGAAGTAAAGCCTGGACAATTGGTTAGAATTCCTTTAAATACTGAAAAGTATGGTGAAGTTCAGGTGCAGAATGTTTTACCAGTAAGTAATACCCGATTACCCTTAGCAACAAGTTTACCTCCTCCGGCCGAAAAAACCTCAGCAGGAAAAACTGTTTTTCAGGTAACAAAAGAACCTGAGTTAGCTGTCAATGAAAATTTAGTAGAGCCTGTTTTGCCTGATTCGAGAAACGAAAACGAGAGAAAAGAAAATGAGAGAAAGGAGACAACAAATACAGAACCTGTCATCGCTCCTCCTCCAATTATTGTTGAAAAACCATTAACACCTATAGAAGACCAAAAGCCATCAAAAATGGCAACAAATAAAGTTAAAGAATTTCAATTTTATGTAGTTGGTTCCTCTCAAACTATTCAACAATTAGCTGCGAGTATTCAGCAAGATCCTGAGTATTTGATGGAGGTGAATGAATTAAGTTCTCCAAATTTATGGAAAGGACAAAAGTTGTTAATTCCCAAAGGAAGCGCTCCAATGCAAACCCCGGAACCAAAACTTTCTGCTGCACAAAGGTCGGAAAAGCGCGATAGTTCTGCCGCTGCAATTAAAAGTATGTGGCATGATGTAAAAGCAGATGCACCGTTGTCGAAAACTGAAAAGGTTGATTCAATTGCTATGGTAGAAAGTTTAAATCAAACAAATGCCATTGAAACACCTCAAAAAGAAAAACCAAATCTGGTTTCTAAAAATGATACTGAAATTGAACAAGAAGAATTTAAAGAAGTAAAAAAAGAAAAGCCTGAATATAAAGTTGCAAGTTCTGTACAGTCGTCACACCATGAAGTTGAAGATAAAGAAATTGACACTACTATTGTAAAACATTATGGTAGAATTGATGAAGCTGGTGTGAAAATTGAAAACGATTTTTCTTTGTATGAAAATAATATTGTTACCTATTCTGTGGTAGATTTTCGTGATCAAAGAATTGTAGTTGATGAATGGGCTGAAAATGCTGCTGATAGCAATGCATTGTACATTACACCAACATCAAACAAACAAGGAACAGGTGATAAATACTTTACACATGTTGTTAAGAATGGCGAGACACTCTATACAATTGCGAAAAAATATGGAGTGACTCAAAGTGATTTAGCAAACTGGAATGCCTTATTACAATACAGATTGCGTGAAGGACAGGAATTGGTTGTTAATGAAAGTAGAGGTAATTTATCTTATTACGAAAGATCCCTTCCTGCCAGAATTAATAAGAAAGATTTTGAAGTTGATCAGGTTTATCAATCAGGTATTGCTTACTATAATCCTAAGGCAAAATTAAAAGGTGTTTTGTTAAATAATGCTGCTAAAGGAACTTGGGTGCAAATCAAAAATGATGACCATTTTGATTATGCTTATGTTCAGGTTTATGGTCCTTTACCTAAAAATGCTCCTAAAGATTGTGTAGTTATGTTTGATGATAAAACAGCTTTGAAATTGAATGTTTCAAGTCCAAAATCAAACGTTAGAGTTATTTTTGGTGAGATTAAAAAGCAATGACCGGTTTTCAGATTCCATCTATACAAACCTTATTTCATTCAGAAGCAAATAAGGCTCATGTTTTTTCAATCTTAATTCCGACTTGGAATAACCTCGATTTGCTGCAATTATGCATCGAAAGTATCAAAAAGAATAGTGCTTTTAGTCATCAAATTATTGTTCATATTAATGAAGGAATTGATGGTACTTTAGATTGGGTAAATGAGAACAAAATAGATTCAACTTTTTCAAAAGAAAATGCCGGTGTTTGTGCTTCATTAAATGCATCGGCTAAATTAGCTACTTGTAAATACATCGTTTACATGAACGATGATATGTATGTTTGTCCAAATTGGGATAAATATCTGCTTGATATTATTCAAAAAAGAAATGATGATTTGTTTTATTATTCATCAACCATGATTGAATTCGAAAAAAGTAGCAGCAAAGCAGTTTATTCTCCGTTTGATTTTGGAAGAGATAAAAATAGTTTTCGCGAAAGTGAATTGTTAGATTTTTTATCAAACGAATCGAATTTGCCAACAGACTGGTATGGCTCATGTTGGCCACCAAGTATTGTTTCAAAACGAGTTTGGGATTTAGTTGGTGGATATGATGAACAATTTAGCCCAGGGTTTTATTCTGACCCGGATTTTGGTATGAAGTGTTGGCAGCTTGGAATCCGAGATTTTAAAGGAATTGGTAAAAGCTTGGTTTATCATTTTAAGTCAAAATCTACAGGAAGAGTAATAAGAAATGATGGCAGAAAAACCTTTGCTCAAAAATGGGGAATTCCGTCTTCTTATTTGTATGAAAAAATGTTAAGAATGGGACAAAAAGTTGATGAAAATGAACTGAAAAATCCAGGTGGACTTAACTATTTCTTTGCTAAAATGAAAGCAAAGTGGATTTCTATTAAATAATTGAAACCATTTTTTTGATAAATCAGCTTAAATCAAGTTTAGTAGATTGTTGGTGCCAATTGTTCTTTTTACGGTGAAGCCTTCTCCATATTTTACACCAATTATTCTTCCAAAATGTAAGGCTCGCCCTTCAACATGCTTAATGAAATCTTCACCTGAAATTGGTGTTTGTGGTTCTGTTGAATTTGGGTCGTAGAACTGACTTGAAAAAGCCATAATACTATCCATTTTAGTTTGAAAATAAGGAGTAATATCAAAAATTAAATCAGCTTTAGATAACCTGTCTTGTATATAATGATATACTGCTTTTGGTCTCCATTCAGTTTGATTTTCGTTGTTATCAGAAGTTTCTATTTTCCTTAATCCCGATAAAAAACAAGCTTCCTCTAATAAATCCCCAGCTCTGCCATGGTCAGTATGCCGGTCTTCTTCAGAATTACATAAAACTATTTCCGGTTGGTATTTTCTAATTTTACTAATTATTGTAAGTAGAGTTTCTTTGTCTTTTCTGAAAAATCCATCAGCTAAACCTAGATTTTCTCTTTTAGTAATTCCTAATATTTGACTTGATTTTGCAGCTTCAATGTCTCTTAAATCAGCGCTTCCCCTAGTACCTAGTTCTCCTCTTGTTAGATCTATAATACCCACTTTGTGACCTAGATTTAGGTGATGTGAAATGGTTCCACTACAACTTAATTCTGCATCATCAGGGTGAGCCGCAAATACTAAAATATCTAATTTCATGGGACGAAAATAGAAGAAAGCATTGGAATGAAAAGTATTTTTTGATTTTGGGAGAATTAATCAAAATAAAATGAGGCCGAAAATAAACTACTCATTATGAATAAATTTTTGATCTGGTCATAATTTTCTCCAAGTTATTAAAAATAAAACCCCTCTGTAAGCTTAGTTAAAAAGGGGTTTTGCTAATTCTGATATTCCTAAATAAGTCTTTTCTATTATTTACATACGCTGCTGTATCTTATTTTTCCGGCTTCGTAATCAGTTATAAAATCTTTCAATTGTGTTACGTCAATTCTTTTGGCTATAATCTTTTTATTTTCATCCATCAGGTATAAAACAGGAGTTGAATAGATATCATACAACCTTCTGAAATTTGTTTCGTTTTGAGGGTCGTAAATATTTAACCACTTTAATTTCTTTTCACGAAGATATTTCAACCAATCATTAGCATCAGGAGTTAAACTAACAGCAAATACATCAAAGAATTTTTCTTTTTTTCCTTTGTTGATTGATTCATATAATTCAACCAGTTTTGGCATTTCTTCTTTACATTTTCCGCAATTGGCATCCCAGAAAATAAGTAAAGTGTATTTACTTTTAATATTATATAAACTGTGATAAACATTGTTAGTGTCAATCATAGTAAGGTTAGGAGCCTTGTTCCCAATGAGGTTATTTCTCAATTGATCAGCTCTATCTTTCATTTTGAAAAGTAAAGTTTCATCAACCCAAAAGGCTTTTCCTTTTGCATAATAGGCATCAACCATATGAACAAAAACTTTATCCATTCCCATAAATGTTGAAGTTTCATAATGATTGGTAATCCAGTACAAAATATACTTGAAGTTTTCTTTTCCTTTTTCAGCTTGTTTTAAAAGCATATCAGCCGATTCTATGATACACTCAGGAGTTTGTGGTGTTAATTTGGTCATGTAAGTTTCCATTTTCGAATGAAATACTGGAGTTCGTACAATTCTTTCATCAGCAAAATCGAAATTATCAAAATAATGAGCTCTGTAATAATTGTATTGAAATGCCGAGTCAATGATTTCCCCTTTTTCGTTTTTAGGTGCAGGAGGAACTTCAACATCTGTCATGATTTTGAAGATTTTGGCTAATAAACTTGTAGGGCTATTTGTAATGATGTTTTTTCTGTAATCAAATAAATCGGCAGTGATTTTTTTGTAATCATCATTATATTTTCTAATAGATGCAGTATCATTTTTGTCTTTTGCATCCTTCATTAAACCGTCAATTTTTTGGGCTTCACGACCTTTGCTAGTTGTATATTTTGTATAAGTGAAAAAAAGTTCATTTTCAGGTGAGCCTTTAACTTTCATATTTGTTACAAAATCAAAGGTGTCAGTCTCTAATGTGAAAATTTGTTCGGTAACAACAAAGTCAAACATCAAGTTTTTGTCGTGAGTTGCCATCATATAAATTCCACCTTCAAGTGCTTTCGGACCTTTGAAAACCACTTTTCCTGTT
>JBIPMI010000201.1:0-5798 GCA_044369215.1 Bacteroidia bacterium
ATAACTACCAAAGAAAATATTGCTCGTTACCGCGAACAATTAGATAAAATTGGATTTTGCTATGACTGGTCTCGTCAGGTAAAAACTTCTGAACCGGAATATTATAAATGGACTCAATGGATTTTTATGAAATTGTTTCATTCATGGTACAATCCTATCACTAACAAAGCTGAAGGTATTGATATTTTGATTAAAAGATTTGAAGAAAATGGATGTTTAGGAACTATTGATCAAATCTTAACTGGTGGCATTGAAACCAATGTTGAGGCCTTTACTTCAGAACAATGGAAATCATACGCTGAGAAAAAAAAAGAAGCTGTGCTAATGAATTTCAGATTGGCATATTTAGCTGAAAGTTATGTAAACTGGTGCCCTGCTTTAGGAACTGTCTTAGCCAATGATGAAGTAAAAGAAGGTGTGAGTGAAAGAGGTGGTTATCCTGTTGAAAGAAAATTGATGATGCAATGGAGCCTTCGTATTACTGCTTATTCAGATAGATTGCTTCAAGGATTAGACTCTTTAGATTGGACTGATTCTTTAAAGGAAGCACAAAGAAACTGGATTGGCAAAAGCACCGGAGCTTCTGTGTTTTTTGCTGTTAAAGGTTCTGATAAAAAAATAGAAGTTTTCACAACCAGACCTGATACTTTATATGGTGTAAGTTATGTAACCCTTGCTCCTGAGCATGATTGGGTTTCTGAATTAACTACAGCAGTAAATAAAACTTCTGTTGATGAATATGTCACTTATGCTAAAAACAGAAGTGAACGCGAAAGAATGGCTGATGTTAAAAAAGTAAGCGGACAGTTTACTGGTTCTTATGCCATACATCCATTTACAGGACAAGAAATTCCAATCTGGATTGGAGATTATGTTTTAGCAGGATATGGAACAGGAGCTGTAATGGCTGTTCCTGCGCATGATAGCAGAGATTTTGCTTTTGCCAAACATTTCAATTTACCTATCATTCAAGTTATTGAAACTCCTGAATCTCATGATTTAAATGAAGCTTCTTGGGATGAAAAATCAGGTAAATTGACAAACTCAGAGTTCCTTAATGGCTTAGAAGTTAAAGATGCTATTTATGCTTGTATCAAACATTTAGAAGAATCCGGCTCAGGCAAAGGCAAAACCAATTTCAGATTAAGGGATGCTATTTTCGGCAGACAACGTTACTGGGGTGAACCAATTCCAATTTATTATAAAGATGGAATTGCTTATCCTTTAAGTGAAGATGAATTGCCTTTGTTGTTACCTGAGGTTGATAAGTATTTACCAACAGAAACAGGTGAACCACCTTTGGGAAGAGCAAAAGACTGGAAGTACAAAGGTGAATACGAATATGAATTAAGCACCATGCCGGGTTGGGCAGGAAGTTCTTGGTACTTTTTGAGGTATATGAATCCTACAAACCAAACTGAATTTGCTTCAAAAGAAAGCTTAAATTATTGGCAACAGGTTGATTTGTATTTAGGAGGAAGTGAGCATGCAACAGGGCATTTATTGTATGTGCGTTTCTGGACAAAATTCCTTTTTGATTTAGGTTTAATTCCAACTGATGAACCAGCTAAAAAGCTGATTAACCAAGGAATGATTCAAGGTACTTCTGAAAAACTGAGGAAGATTGAACCAAGTCGTTCAAGGTTATATAATGTTGTAACCATCAATAACGACAAAGGCGAAGCAGTTGATTCATTTTATGAACTAATCATCAATGGTAAGCAATTTAAGTTTGCATCTCGTCCTTCTGATTTGTTTATCAGTGAAAATGCATTGAAGTATTTTGAAACAGAAAACCCAAGTTTTTCATCTTCAAATATTGATGTAAACTATGTTGAAAAAGCTGTTGTAAAATATCCTGAATTCATCAAAGCTCATCATTATGAAAACGCAGTTTTTCTAACTGCCGGTGGATTTTATCACCAGGGTGAATTTACTACATTTAACAACAATGAATCAGAACAAATTATCTGTTTCCAAGAAGTTGAAAAAATGTCGAAATCGAAATACAATGTTGTAACACCCGATACCATTGTTGAAAATTTTGGTGCCGATACCCTGCGTTTATATGAAATGTTTTTAGGTCCTTTAGAACAAAGCAAACCTTGGAGTACACAAGGAATTGAAGGTGTTTCAAGGTTCCTGAAAAAGTTATGGCGTTTGTTCTTTAATGCTGATGGTGAATTACAAATCAGTTACGAACCTGCTCCAAAACCTGCGTTAAAAAGTCTTCATAAAACCATCAAAAAGGTTGCTGAAGATATTGAAAACTTCTCGTTTAATACTTCAGTAAGTACGTTTATGATTTGCGTAAATGAACTAACAGAATTGAAATCAAATCACTTTGAAGTGTTAAGAGATTTAATCATTGTAATGAATCCTTATGCTCCTCATATTACTGAGGAATTATGGAGTAAACTTGGCAACAATGAAAGCATAAGTAAAGCTCAGTTCCCTGTGTTTAATCCTGAGTATTTAATCGAAGATTCATTCTCCTATCCTATTTCAATCAATGGCAAACACAGAACCAATATTGAATTCAATTTACAAGCTGATGCCAAAGAAATTGAAGCAACTGTTTTAGCTGATGAAATCGTGCAAAACTGGCTTAAAGGGGAAAGTCCAAAGAAAGTGATTTTTGTAAAAGGGAAAATTGTCAATATTGTATTGTAAGAAATAACTCATAAAAAAAGCCCGTAAATATTGAATTTACGGGCTTTTTTTTTATGATAAATCCTGAAGACTGAAGATTAAATCGCTTCAATTAAATCTTGTCTGGTAATGATATGCACATCACCCATTAAATCTTTTACAAGCACAGCTGCATTGTCTTTTGTAATCAAACGACTTACTTCTTCCATAGAAGCATCCGGGCTCACAAATGGGAAGCTGGCAGACATCAATGAATCAACAGTTTTTGATTTGATATCATGACCTTCCATAATGCTATTGAACAATTGGGTATCATTTAACGATCCAGTAAATTCTCCTGAAGCATTAACAACCGGTACTTGCGAAATAGAGAACTTACGCATCATTCTGGTTGCAGCATCAATGGTATCAGATTCTTTTACTGTAATTAACTTTTGGTGTTTATGACTTTCAATCAAATGAATGGCTTTGGTTTGTTCATTCGATAAGAAACCACGGTCGCGCATCCAATCATCATTAAACATTTTTCCAAGGTATCTTGTACCATGATCATGGAAGATAACTACCACCAAATCATCCTTCTTAAACATATGACGCATTTGCAATATACCCGCCATGGCAGAGCCTGCAGAGTTGCCAGCAAAGATTCCTTCCTCACGAGGAATTCTTCTTGTCATCATTGCTGCATCTTTATCAGTCACCTTTTCAAAATGGTCAATTATATTAAAATCTACATTCTGTGGTAAGAAGTCTTCACCAATTCCTTCAGTGATATAAGGATAAATTTCATCCTTATCAAAAATGCCGGTCTCTTTGTATTTTTTGAAAACAGAACCATAAGTATCAATACCTAAAATCTTGATATGAGGATTCTTCTCTTTTAAATATTTACCTGTTCCGCATATAGTACCACCAGTTCCAACACCAACAACCAAATGGGTAATTTTACCTTCAGTTTGCTCCCAAATTTCAGGTCCTGTACTTTCATAATGTGCTGCGGAATTCGATAAATTATCATATTGATTTGGCTTCCATGAATTAGGAATGTCTCTTACCAAACGAGATGACACTGAATAATAAGAACGTGGGTCTTCAGGGTCAACATCAGTAGGACAAACTATAACCTCAGCTCCAAATGCTTTTAATGCATCAACTTTTTCCTTGCTTTGTTTATCGGTTGTTGTGAAAATGCAACGATATCCTTTGATTACCGCTGCAATAGCCAAACCCATTCCTGTATTGCCACTTGTACCTTCAATAATAGTATAACCGGGTTTTAAACGACCATCTTTTTCAGCATCTTCAATCATTTTAAGAGCCATACGGTCTTTAATTGAATTACCGGGATTAAAAGTTTCAACCTTAGCCAATACAGTACAAGGCAGTTCTTTTGTGATTTTATTTAGCTGAACAAGAGGCGTATTACCAATTGTTTCAAGAATATTTTTGCTCCACATACCCTGCGAAGGTAAAATTTTAAGTCAATTTAAAAAGAAGCTAAATCAGGTAAATTGAAATTCAAGCTTAAAATATAAGCTACAATGGTAATTATAGAGTATAAAATTAACTCGCCTATTGGAGTATATTTTTTCACATCAACACCTTGAGTTTTGCAGTATATCACCAACATTATCTTCTCAATAATATATGATATGACAGTTGCATAAGCAATTCCTCTAAGACCTAAACCAAGCTGAACAAACCAAAAAGATAAAATTAAATTGATGATTAAATAATTGGTTGATATCAAATAAAACACCCTGTTTTTCATCAGCCCCATAATAACAGTTTGAGGGAAAATCATCCTACTTATAATCAATAATAGATAAATATTAAATACCTGATATCCTTCAACCAAATCTTTGTTATAAGCCAATTGGAACAAATATTTACTAGTAAAAATCAATAATATAGTAGCAGGAAATAACCAGCGCATCAACCTTCTTGACGATTGTTTCAATCGTTTTAATCCTTCTTCTAACTGACCTTCTTTATTTAAATTAGCAATTTCACCACTATAAATATTACTCAATGAATTGGCTAAAATTAAAAATATAGGAAGTTCTTTTGATGCATATCTGAATATTGCAAAATCAACTTTACTGAAATAATAACTTACTATATAACTATTGATATAATCCATACTGCCAGCCAATAAAATGCTGAACATAAATGGAGTTACCTTTTTCATGAAGTCAAGAATCAACCTTGTATGAATGGTGATTGTTGAATACTTCATCAATAAAATGATGGTATAATTAAACTTAACCAATGATAATATCAACCATAAATTAATGGCAAGATTTAATGTTTGCCTGTTAAAAATTGGCCAGCATAACAATAAAATTTGTGCTAAAAATGTGAGTGAACCCCAAATAATTAATGAACGGTATTTCTCTTTAAGGTAGAAAATATAATCTGCCAAATAACTCGGAGTATTCAAAAAAATCACAATGGCAAACATCTGGTAAAGGTCTTTGTCTTCGGGATTAAAATACCCTGTTACAAAAGCTGCAATCCCTGCCAGTAAAGAGAAAAACGTGAGTAAGACAAAAGCATTAAAGAGTATTCTTTTTTGCTTTTCTTCTGAACTTGAACTATAAAATGGAATCAAGGTATTGGTGATACTCGATACCCAAAACCAGGTTAAACTGCCACTTAATAAAAGTAACATTTCATACCTGCTTATGATTAAAGTTCCATAACCACCCGAATATTGGTAGTAAGTTATTTTAGCGAGAAGAATTGATATGAGGAAAAAGGCTCCAAATCTCAGAAACTGAAAAATTTGAAGACTGTTGTATTTATTTAATGTGAATGATTTAAACAATAGTCCTTTTCCTCTTAAACCTCAAATATATAAAAAGATAGCTTTTTAAAAAGCTTCTTATTTCTTTGATACGTTTATACGCTTAAAGTTTAATAACAAAGAATTTCCTATCACAATCACATCACTAAAAGCCATCGATAAAGCGCCTAACATAGGATGCATATAACCTGCAGCGGCTAATGGAATACACAATGCATTGTAAAAGAATGCCCAGAATAAGTTCTGTTTAATGGTTTTATAGGTTAATAAACTCAATTGATGTGCTTCCATCAAACTATTCAAATCACTTTTCATTAAAACCACTTGTGCAGCCTGT
>JBIPMI010000202.1:0-5764 GCA_044369215.1 Bacteroidia bacterium
AGGTATTACTATTAAAAGTCATGCCATCCAAATGGATTATCTCTTAAATGGTAAAAAGTACATTTTAAATTTAATCGACACACCAGGCCACGTTGACTTTTCATATGAGGTTTCTCGTTCTATTGCAGCTTGTGATGGAGCATTACTTATTGTGGATTCATCTCAAGGAATTGAAGCACAAACCATTAGTAACTTATACTTAGCAATCGACCAAGGCTTAGAGATTATTCCAATTCTAAATAAAATCGACCTTCCTCATTCTATGGTGGAAGAAGTTAGTGACCAAATTGTAGATTTAATTGGCTGTGAAAGAGATTCAATTTTAAAAGCATCAGGTAAAACCGGTGCAGGTGTAATGGAAATTTTAGAAGCTATTGTTTCAAGAATTCCATCCCCAAAAGGAAATATAAATGCGCCTTTTAAAGCCCTGATTTTTGATTCAGTTTATAACTCTTTCAGAGGAATTATTGCTTACTATAGAGTTTATGATGGAGTTATTAAAAAAGGTGATAAAGTAAAATTTGTTGCTACAGGAAAAGAATACCTGGCTGATGAAGTTGGTATTTTAAGAATGGACATGAGTCCGAGAGATGAAGTAAAAGCCGGAGATGTAGGTTATATTATTTCTGGTATCAAAGAAGCTAGAGAAGTAAAAGTTGGTGATACCATTACCAACGCATTGGTTCCAACTACCGATATCATTAAAGGATTTGAGGATGTTAAACCAATGGTATTTGCAGGTATTTATCCTGTAGATACAGAAGATTTTGAAGAGTTAAGAGAAAGTATGTACAAACTTCAACTTAATGATGCTTCATTAACATTCGAACCTGAAACTTCTGCAGCATTAGGATTTGGTTTTCGTTGTGGCTTCCTTGGAATGTTACACATGGAAATTATTCAGGAAAGATTAGAAAGAGAATTTGGCATGACAGTTATAACTACTGTTCCTAACGTAAGTTATCATTGCTATACCAATAAAGGTGAAAAACTGATTGTTAATAATCCGTTTGAATTACCTGAACCTAATTTTATTGATAGAATTGAAGAGCCATTTATCTCAGCACAAATTATTACTACCACAGATTATGTAGGTGCAATTATGGGTTTATGTATGGGTAAAAGAGGAATATTAAAAACTCAAAATTACCTTACAACAGACCGTGTTGAAATGAAATTCGATATGCCGTTGGCTGAAGTAGTATTTGACTTCTTTGATAAACTAAAAAGTATTTCAAGAGGTTATGCTTCATTCGATTATCACCCAATTGGATATATTGAGGGTGATTTAGTTAAGTTAGATATCCTTTTAAATAAAGATACTGTTGATGCTTTATCAGCTGTAATTCACAGGGACCGTGCTTATGATTGGGGAAAGAGAATTTGCGAAAAATTAAAAGATTTAATTCCTCGTCATCAATTCGAAATCCCTATTCAAGCTTCTATTGGAACAAAAGTAATTGCACGAGAAACCATCAGAGCGCTAAGAAAAGATGTAACGGCCAAATGTTATGGTGGTGATATCAGTCGTAAACGTAAATTATTAGAAAAACAAAAAGAAGGTAAGAAAAGAATGAAACAGGTTGGATCGGTTGAAATACCACAATCTGCATTTATGGCTGTATTGAAATTAGACTAAATTTATTTTCTTGAATTGAATTGGGTTTTTAAATAACCAAAATCTTGAATATTTTTTTGATTCTTATTTTCAATCTTATTTTGTTTGTTGATACCAAACTTAAACCAAAACCATGGAAGTTTTAAATGGAAATCAGGTTTCAAAAAGCCTGAAAATAGCAATAAAGGCTGAAGTTGAGCAGTTAAAAAAAGAAGAAAAAAAAACACCTCATTTAGCTGCAATATTAGTTGGAAATGATGGAGCCAGTATGACTTATGTTGCTGCAAAAGAAAAGGATTGTCAGGAAGTTGGATTTGATTCAACTGTTTTGAGATTTGATTCTTCTATCACAGAAGAGGAATTATTGAATGAGGTTATCAAAATCAACAATAACCCTGCTATTGATGGCCTAATTGTACAATTACCTTTACCAAAACATATCTCTGAAAAAAAAGTAACTGAAACAATCGACTACCATAAAGATGTTGATGGATTTCATCCAATGAATGTTGGATTAATGTTCAAAGGTTTACCTTCTTTTCTTCCTGCAACACCTTTTGGAATTATTAAATTACTTGAACATTATGGAATTGAAACTTCAGGTAAAAACTGTGTTGTAATTGGTAGAAGTGATATTGTTGGCAAACCAATGAGCGCTTTAATGCTTCAGAAAAATTGCACAGTTACTGTTTGTCATAGCAAAACAAAGAATATTGAAGAACATACTTTAAAAGCTGATATAATAATTGCAGCAGTTGGAATTCCGGAATACTTAAAAGCTTCAATGGTTAAGGAAGGCGCGATTGTAGTAGATGTTGGAATTACAAGAGTTGATGAATCAACGAATCCGAAAGGATATGTTTTAAAAGGAGATGTTGATTATGCAAATGTTTCAAGCAAATGCAGCTGGATTACTCCTGTTCCTGGTGGTGTTGGTCCAATGACAAGAGTAGGATTGCTTTTAAACACATTAGAAGCGGTAAAAAGAAAATAAAAAAGTGCTTATCTAAAAGGCAATTTGTAGAACTATAAATTAAAAAAAGAGGCTGTTTCATTATGTTAGACAGCCTCTTTTTTTAGTATCTATTTTTAGGTTTATTGTCTGAAAAAGTTCTTTTTACAATTTCAATTCCCTCATTTGTAATTACTATTTTCTTTTGTTTGAATAAAGTACCAATGCTCATTTTAAAAGTTTTTTTACTCATGCCAAAAACTTTATAAATTTCATCTGCATCAGTTTTATCATGATAAGGAAGAAATCCTCCTTGGTCTTTCAACATGCCAAAAATTTTGTAAGTCTCCTCTCCTACTCTTGAATATCCGGGTTTGCCATAACCTAAATCAATCAAATCATTTTCTTTAATTTTCTTAATATAACCTGGAATGATTTCACCGGGCTTAATTGGTTTGAATACTTCATTTGAATACAATAGTCCTAAGTGCTTCCCATTTATAATCATTTGATATCCTAAATCGGTTTTCTTTAATAACTCCAATTCAACAACATCTTTCTCCTTTAACTCATGTCCTTTGTTATTATATAAATCTTCAAATAATTCAGAACATGCAATTCTATTACTGAACTCATCATAGAATATCTTGACTAAAACTTCTTCTCCATCTTCATGGTCGCGATTCTGTTTTGATCTTGGAAGAAACAAATCCTTAGGTAATCCCCAATCTAAAAAAGCCCCAATTTCAGATGATTTAATAATTTTCAACCATACGTTCTCTCCAACTATTCCTTTTGCCTGCGCAGTACTTGCAAGCATTTCGTTTTGAGCATTCAGGTATAAAATAACGGTTATTATTTCACCTGCTTTTAAGCCGGCAGGAGCCTCTTCATTAGGCAAAAAAACAATTCTGTTTCCAGCTTGTAAAACCCAACCTTCTTCAATTTTGTTTTTTACTTTGAGGGCATGGTATTTGCCTAATTCAGGTGTTGTATTCAATTTTTTAGTTTTTAAATATTTTAAAATTTCCGATTCCCCATTTTTGAAGTCTATAAATGATAGAAGTTCTTAATACTCCTAAACCATAGATACTACTTCTTTTAAAATTTATTGATGAAGCTTCAGGGAAATATTTCGTTGGACAAGTTACTTCAGCAATTTCAAATCCTTTCATAAAAATTTGAGCGGTGATTTCATTATCAAAAACAAAATCATCACTGCAATCATTAAAAGGAACTGATTTTAATACGTTAATATCAAAGGCCCTATATCCGGTATGGTATTCAGACAATTTCTGACTCATTAACACATTCTGAAACAAGGTTAGCATCCTGTTAAATATGAATTTATACAGAGGCATTCCTCCTTTCAATGCTCCCATTCCAAGAATTCTTGAACCAAAAACAACAGGATAAACATCAAAAGCAATGATGCTACTCATAGCATGAATTAACTTAGGAGTATATTGGTAATCCGGATGCAACATGATTACAATATCTGCACCTAAATCAATTGCTTTGTTGTAACAAGTCTTTTGATTTCCGCCATAACCTTTATTTTGCTCATGCTTAATTACATGATTTATTCCAATATTTTTACCTAATTCTGAGGTATTGTCTTTACTGGCATCATCAACAAGAATGACTTCATCAACAATATCAAAAGGAATTTCTTTATACGTTTTTTCTAATGTTAATGCTGCATTATAAGCAGGCAATACAACTACTATTTTTTTTCCGTTAAGCATATTAAAAAGCAAAGAATAATAAATAAACTAAAGTCAATACAGGCAACAAAATTGGAATACTATATTTCAAAATATAAACACCAAAGGATGGCATTTTTATTCCTGAATTTTCCGCAATCGATTTCACCATTAAATTAGGTCCATTTCCTATGTATGTCATCGCACCAAAAAATACCGAACCTGTTGAAACTGCTTTCAACAATTCAATATTTCCATTTTGCAGAAAATTTTGAACATCCGCAATTGAATTGATAGAGAATCCTGCACTTGATAAAATTAATGTAAATACATTAATATAAGTTGGAGCATTGTCTAAAACACTGGAAAACAATCCACTAAACCAATAAATCATTCCCGAACTTAATTGTAAAGTATCTTTTTGGTGATGCGCAAAAGACTCCAAAAGCTGCAACGCAGGTAACATGCTCAGGAATATTCCAAAAAATAAAAATGCTACTTCCTTAATTGGTTCAAAATCAAAATCATTACTTTTTAAAGCATTTTTACTAGCAAATCTGAAACAAAAAAATGCAGAGCTAAGTTGAATAATTTCTCTTAAAAAAGACAATTTTCTTCCATGAAATTCAATTGCAGGAAGTCCATCTATAATATTTGGATCTAAAAAAACAGATGCAACTCCTAATAAAAGCCAGAAAATATTTCTCTTACCATTAACAATTAGCTTATTCGTATAAGAACTTGGATTATCTACTTCATCAAGTTTCGTATTTCGTTTTTCAAAAAAATAGAAAATTGATAACAATATTGAATTTGCTACTATCCATTCCAAAATAAGATTATTAAATGTCCATGTAAATGGAATTCCCTTCAGAAAGCCCATAAACAAAGGAGGGTCACCAATTGGCGTTAATAATCCACCTAAATTTGAAACTATAAAAATAAAGAATATGATATGATATGCCTGAATTCTATATCTGTTTAATCGAATAAATGGTCTAATCAGCAAAACCGATGCTCCAGTTGTTCCAATTAAATTGGTTAAAATGCCCGCTATTAATAGAAAGATTACGTTGGTAATTGCTTTCGACTCAACATCAACAAAAATATAAATACCGCCACTTGCTACATATAATACGGTTAATAAACTTATAAAAGATGCGTATTCTGCTAAAGATTCTATAGGTAAAACTATATTATCAAGAACACCAACATAGTAAGTCATTACTAATAAACCCAGGCCAATACTTATCAGTTTGTAGTATTTATGCCAAAAATGCGAAAACAAAACCGGCATTACTGCTATCGACATGAGTAAAAACACAAAAGGACTTACCAACCATAACGGAGGTTCCTGAAAACTGATGGCATTTAAAAACATAGCTGCGAAGATAAGCCCTTAGTTCACATTACGAAAAATTGTGGTGTGCTCTTTTTTTTAGATATTGCTGCATGATTTATCCTGAAAACCTGGAATCCTTGAGATTG
>JBIPMI010000203.1:0-5747 GCA_044369215.1 Bacteroidia bacterium
ATTTATTGGTGATGACAAACAAAAACCATGGGTTGAAGCCCATGGTTTTTGTTATGTTAATCTTTTTACACCGAGTTAAATCGTTTTGGGGTAATGTGATACCGCGATAAACCGTGCGTTACACCGCGATAAATCGTGCGTTACACCGCGATAAATCGTGCGTTACACCGCGATAAATCGTGCGTTACACCGCGATAAACCGTGCGTTACACCGCGATAAATCATGCGTTACACCGCGATAAATCATGCGTTACACCGCGATAAATCGTGCGTTACACCGCGATAAATCGTGCGTTACACCGCGATAAATCGCGGTGCTACAGCGGTGTTACAAATAAAACGAATAAACTGCGCGGCTGCCGTTAGGGAATATGCCTTCGATTTGAATTTGTCCTCTCCCCTTCTCTATATCATTGATTAAATCTTCAACTTTTTCGTATTCTTTTCTGTTGAATTTGGTGATGATAAAACCTTCCTGAATGCCCATCATCGCAATTCTTCCATTTCTGATTTGAGAAATTCTATATCCGTTTTTAATCCCTAATTTATCTCTTTCTAATTTAGGTATTGCCTGAAAATCTGCTCCTAGTACATCAGAACTTACGGTTCCTTTTTTCATGATAGCCGTAGTACCTTCTCTGTTTAACAAAGAAACTGTAGTTAATTTTTCTTCTCCATTTCTTAAGTACTGTAATCTAATTTTATCTCCAGGACGTAAATAAGCAATTTGCTCATCGAAATTGGCTTTAGTATCTATTGTTTTTTCATTTACTGATACAATTACATCACCTTTACGAATGCCACTTTGGTCGGCAGGACCTTCTGTTAAAACATCATCAACATAAACACCATGGCTGTTATTGATTTTTAATTTTGTTGCCATTGCAGCATCAATGTCTTTTACATCCATACCGGCAAATCCTCTTTGAACTTCTTTGAATTCAATTAAATCCTTGATGATTTTAGCAACAATATTTACCGGAATTGCAAATCCATATCCATTATAAGAACCCGTATTTGATGCAATAGCAGTATTGATTCCAATTAATTTCCCATCTAAATCAACCAATGCACCACCACTATTTCCAGGATTAATAGCAGCATCTGTTTGAATGAATGATTCAATAGGAAACTGGTTATTTACTATATTGATATTTCTACCTTTTGCAGATACAATTCCTGCTGTTACAGTAGACGTTAAATTGAAAGGATTTCCAACAGCTAAAACCCATTCTCCAATATCAACCTGATCTGAATTACCCATAGTTACATGAGGTAAATTAGCTGCTTCAATTTTAATTAAAGCCAAATCAGTGCTTGGATCGCTGCCAATAATTTTTCCCTTGTATGATTGTTTGTTGTTATTGGTAATGACTTCAATTTGATCTGCATCTTTAACCACATGTAAGTTTGTGACAATATAACCGTCGGCTGTTAAAATGACACCAGAACCTGAACTGGCAACAGGACCACGTCTGCCAAAAAAATCGAAATTACTCCAGAAGTCGAAATTAGGATCTACATAACCACGTTGTTGATTGGTAAGTGTTTTAATAAAAACAACACATGGCGTCGCCTGTTTTGAAGCTTTAACAAAATCTAAATTGGCAGTAACTTGTCCTTTATACGCAACAGAAGAATTCACCTGATTGGCATCCGAATCTTCCTTTACAGATTGAGTAAGAACAACTGTAGTTTGAAACTGATTAAAAACTGCGGCTCCCAGAATCCCTCCTGCAAAGCCAAGCATTACAATTAGTATTTTTTTCATAAATCAGAGTTTAAATTTTTCATGAAAAGAGCCTGACAATTTTTCAAAAATCAAGCTCTCATTATCGTTCAAATTAACTATCAAAAACTATGCCTATGGCACTACATTAATTCTAACTTTTAATTCTAAATCACTGTTATTGGGGTCGTTTGAAATAATTCTAAACGTTTTTTCATCCTGACCAGCCATGTTTGTCAAATCCCATTTCAATTTTAGTTTTGCTTTTCCACCTTTTCTGATGGTCATTTTATCAATTGTTGGAGTAATACAATTGCAACTTCTAACAATTCTTCGGATGATTAAATCGCTCTTTCCTTTGTTTTCAATGGTAACTTCCTTTTCGGGGCTTTGTTGAAAATTGACATCTCCAAAGTTTAAATCAGTTGTTTCCAAAACAATTTTCGGGGCACGTTTTATTTGCTTTTTTGTCAGTTTTGAAAAATCCTGAACCACTTCAGCATTGATATAAAACTTCTTAACCTTCAGTGTATCATCGTTTGTCATCAATTTGATTTCCTGACGAACCGGACCATATTCAACTGGAGTTTTAGGATAAAAATTAACGTATAAAGTCATATCACTATAAGGAACCATACTTGAAACATTTTTCTTAATGATGATATTACTTGGTGCATCAATTTTATAAATCTGAAATGTTTTTGTACCAATATTAAACAAACTAAAATAACTTGAATCGTATTGAGAATCCAAAACTTTATTAAAGGTTAATGTATTTGTATTTACTGCTATATTACCGTATTGATACTTATAAATTTCACCAACATCATTTTTGTTTGGAATAACATACCCTGTAATTCTAAGCACTCTAGCACGAGGCATAGCATTGGTTTCAAGAACAAGATCTTTATCAAACGGACCCTGTCTTCCCAATGGCTCAAATGAAGCTTTGATAGTTCCTTTTCCACCCGGAGGAATTTCATTCATAGGCCATTCGGTAGAAGTGCAACCACAACCTGTAATTACATTTTCAACCTTCAATGGAACTTTTCCTGTATTGGTAAATTCAAAATAGTGATAAACCTTTCCGGCTCTTTCATTGATATTCCCAAAATCATGTTTCATGTGTGTGAAAATTATTTCAGGATAAACCGGGGTCTCTTGTTTTTTCTCTATAACTTTTTTCTTCTGAGAAAAAGCGAATGAACTTACAAAACTTAAAATTAAGAGGACAATAATTTTCTTCATATCACAAATATCTTTTTCGTATCAAACATAGCAAAAACTAAGATGTTTAAAATGGCAAAAAGGTTGCAATACCTATAAAAGTTGAAAATTATCAGCATCATCAAATGCCGGAAAATCATTTCTGTATTGCTCTAAAATATCCTTTTTAAACTCCAATGTTTTTACACAAGATTCATTTTCAAGGTGAAACAAAACTTCACCTAAAGGACTAATTACCTGAGAATCTCCGGCATAAGTAACTCCATAACCATCAGTACCAACTCTATTTACTGCAACTAAGTATGATTGGTTTTCAATGGCTCTGGCTTGAGAAAGTAATTTCCAGTGAGTTGTTCTTTTGGTCGGCCAATTGGCTACAAATAATAAACAATCATAATTAAAATCCGGAGTTCTTCTGATCCAAACAGGAAAACGTAAATCATAACAAATAAACGGCGCGATTTTCCAGTTTCTAAAATCTATCAATAAATGATTAGAACCAGGAGAATAATGTTTGTTTTCTTCACCCATTCTGAACAGGTGCTTTTTATCGTAAAACAAAGTATTTCCATTCGGTTCAACCCAAATAAATCTGTTGTAAAACTTTGTATTTTCTTTGAGCATCATACTGCCGCAAACAGCCGCATTTTTTAACAAAGCCCATTCCTTCATTTTCAGAATGGCTTCCTGTTCCATTCCCAAAGCAAATGTTTCAGGATTCATAGAAAATCCGGTCGTAAACATTTCAGGCAGAACAATTATATCGGGACAAGTATCAATGCTTCTAATTAAATCATCAAAAAATAAAAGATTTGCGGAAATGTTTTCCCAAACCAGGTTTTGTTGAAGCAAACAAACTTTTAAATCCGACATATTAAACCTTCATTAATTTCTCAGCTGCTTTTTCAAGTGTTTCATTACTTTTTGCAAAGCAGAATCTTAGCATATTGTTATCTGTTTTCATTTTATAAAAAACAGAAGTAGGAATTGAGGCTACCTTATATTCTTTGGTTAAACGAATTGCAAAATCAACATCTCTTTCCTGCGTAATTTTTGCATAGTTTAACATCTGAAAATATGAACCTTTACAAGGCAATATTTTAAAATTAGAGCCGGCAACCAACTTTTGAAAGTAATCTCTTTTTTCCTGATAAAAAGCCGACAATTCCATATAATGTTGCTTTTGGTCGATAAACTCAGCCAAAGCGTGTTGAATAGGCGTATTGGCACTAAAAGCAATGAACTGATGCACCTTTCTAAATTCTTTTGTGATATCAGCCGGCGCTAACACATAACCCATTTTCCAGCCTGTTGTATGGTATGTTTTACCAAAAGATGAAACGATAATGCTACGTTCAGCCAATTTAGGAAAACGAGCCACACTTTGATGTTGAACATTATCAAAGATGATATGTTCATACACTTCATCACTTAAAACCACCACATCTGTATTGTCGAGAATTTTTTGCAACTGGAGCATATCATCAGCTTCCAAAACAGCACCTGTAGGATTATGTGGCGTATTTATAATAACCATCCTTGTTTTAAAATTAATGAGTCTTTTCACCTCATTCCAATCAACTTTAAAATCAGGATATTTTAATTCATAAAAAATGGGTCTACCACCATTTAATTCAATGGCAGGTATATAAGAATCATAACAAGGTTCAAGTACAATTACCTCATCTCCCTCTCCCACAATGGCACTAATAGCAGCGTAAAGTGCATGGGTACCGCCGGGAGTAATCGTTACTTCTGTTTCAGGATTATAAACTGCACCATATAAATTTTCGGTTTTAGCAGCAATTTTTTCTCGCAAAGTGAGTACACCTGGCATAGGTGCATATTGGTTCAATCCCTTTTTCATAGCAGCATTCACCAATTTTACTAAATCGGGATTACAGTTAAAATCAGGAAATCCTTGGGCCAAATTAATGGCCATCTGCTCATTTGCGTGGGCAGTCATAATTGAAAAAATGGTGGTTCCAACACCGGGTAGTTTACTTTTAATAGCTCCTGAAAAATTCATTATAGGTAGTTTGTTTCTGAATCAAGAATACATAAACTATGCCAATAGTTTTGAACACAATTTAAAACTATTTGAGCATGTGGCAATTAAAATTATTATGTTTTTTAGATGAAAATCTTGTAAAAAATCTTATTATACCTGAATTTAAACTGATTAATTTCAAGCTAATTAGGTTTATGATAAAGGAAAGGTTTGATTTGTTGTTCATTTTTGGTAAAATCGAAGTGTAGAAAACATTCAAAAATATGTACCTTATTGCGGATAGCGGTTCAACAAAAACCGATTGGTGTTTAACAGACAAAAACAACCATGAACAAAAGATTTTTCATACCATTGGGTATAATCCCTACTTCATAGATACTGAAGCTATTTATTATTCTCTTTCTGAGAATTTAATAAAAGATTTTGACCCGGATGTAGTGAGTGAAATCTATTTTTATGGCGCGGGTTGCAGTACTCCGGAAAAAAAAGAAACAGTTAGAAAAGCTTTAGTGAGATGTTTTCCTAAAGCAAAAACTATTTTTGTTGGACACGATTTATTAGCAACAGCAAGAGCATTGTTAGGAAAAGAGAAGGGTTTTGCCGCCATTCTTGGAACCGGTTGTAATACTTGTTTGTATGATGGAATTGATGTTTCTATCAATATCGATTCTTTGGGTTATTTATTAGGTGATGAAGGTAGTGGTAGTCATATTGGCAAAAAAATTGTAAGAGATTTCATGAGAGGAAGATTGGAGCCTCAATTGGAAGCTCGTTTCAAAG